>JBFFFX010000008.1:0-17731 GCA_041557775.1 Acidimicrobiia bacterium
ACGCCGTACTTCTACGGGACCTACGAGGACGAGAATGAGGCGCCCGCGGCGGGGGAGCGCACCGTGATCGTCCTCGGCTCGGGTCCCAACCGCATCGGCCAGGGCATCGAGTTCGACTACTGCTGTGTGCATGCCTCGTTTGCGCTGGCCGATGCGGGCTACGAGCCCGTCATGGTCAACTGCAACCCGGAGACCGTGTCGACGGATTACGACACGTCGAGCCGCCTCTACTTCGAGCCGCTCACCGTCGAGGACGTGCTCGCCGTCGTGGCCCAGGAAGACCCGGTTGCCGTGATCGTCCAGCTGGGCGGGCAGACTCCGCTCTCGCTGGCGGCGCATCTCGAAGCCGCGGGGGTACCGATCGCCGGCACGACGCCGGACTCCATAGCCCTCGCCGAGGATCGCGAGCGCTTCGCCGCAGTGTGCCGGGAACTGGAGATCCCGCAGCCGCCTTCGGGGACGGCGATGACTCCGGTGGAGGCCGAGGCGGTGGCCGAGCACGTGGGCTTTCCGGTGCTGGTGCGTCCGTCCTTCGTGCTCGGCGGTCGGGCGATGCGGATCGTCGACGATCTCGACGAGCTGCGTGCGTACGTGCAGTCCTTGTACGGCGAGGCGGGCAGGGAGCTCGACCTCAGCCGCAATCCACTGCTCGTCGACCGCTTCCTGGAGGCCGCCATCGAGGTGGACGTCGATGCGATCTGTGACGGCTCCGAGGTGTACGTCGGCGGGATCATGGAGCACGTCGAGGAGGCAGGCATCCACTCCGGAGACTCCGCCTGCGTGATCCCGCCGCCGACGCTCTCCGCAGCGGTGATTGCCCGAGTGCGGGACCTGACGACGCGTCTCGCCTTCGGTCTGAATGTGAGGGGTCTGCTGAACATTCAATTCGCCGTGCGCGACGACGACGTGTTCGTGATCGAGGCGAACCCGCGGGCCTCGCGGACGGTGCCGTTCGTGTCGAAAGCCACTGCGGTTCCGCTCGCCAAGGTGGCGACCCGGGTGATCATGGGCGCCAGCCTGGCCGAGCTCAGGGCCGAGGGTGTGGTGCCGCGCGAATCGGCGACCCTGCCGGGAAGGGTGGCCATCAAGGAGGCCGTGCTGCCGTGGAAGCGATTCCCCGAGGAGGACCGGGTGCTCGGCCCGGAGATGCGGGCAACCGGCGAAGTCATGGGGATCGGCACGACGGTGGGAGGTGCCTACGCGAAGGCGCTGCGAGGCGCCGGTCATGCCGTGCCGGGGACCGGCACGGTGTTCCTCTCCCTCAACGACCGCGACAAGCCCCAGGGGATCGATCTCGCCACCCGCCTCGCCGACTTGGGATACCGGATCATCGCGACTCACGGCACCGCAGGTCACCTGGCCCGAGAGGGCGTGGCCGTCACGCATGTCGACAAGGTCGGCGACGGTCCGTGGGACCCCGTTCGGATGATCGAAGCGGCGCAGATCGACGTCGTCATCAACACGCCGAGCGGCAGCCGGGCTCGCGGTGACGGCAGCCTGATCCGCCGTGCGGCCACCCGGCACGACATTCCGTGTGTGACCACGTTGCGCGGCGGGCGTCTGCTCGCCGAGAGCCTCCACTCCGACCATGGGCTCAACGAGGTGGCGAGCTTGCAGGACCACTATGCCGCCGCCGATGGTTGATCTCACGACCTCGCTCGGCGGCCACGCCCTGCGCAGTGTGCTCGTCGGCGCCTGCGGCACGATCGGGTCGGTCGTGGACTTCGCCGCCACGGCGTCGCTCGACGCCTACGGCGCCGCCGTGGCGAAGTCGGTGTCGAAGGAACCGTGGCTCGGAAGGCCCGCACCGCGTATGGGGCCCGCCGGTACCGGGATGCTCAACGGCATCGGCATTCAGAACCCCGGGGTCGACGCCTGGCGCACCGCCGTGGGCCCCCGCATCGCGGACCTGGATGTCGAGGTGTGGGGCTCCGCAGTTGGGCATCACGCGGCGGACTTCGGGGTCGTCGCCGCCGGGCTCGAAGCGGCAGGAGTCGCCGCCGTCGAGGTGAACCTGTCGTGTCCGAACCTCGAGGATGGCGTGATGTACGCCCTGGACCCGACGAGCGCTGCGGACGTGATCGCTCAGGTCCGGGCCGCCATCGATCTGCCGATCGGAGCGAAGCTGTCCCCGAACGCCGTCGACATCGTTGCCGTGGCCCGCGCAGTGGCGGAGGCCGGGGCGGATTGGGTCGTCTTGACGAACACCGTTTGGGGAGCGGGCTTCAACGTCGAGACGAGACGCCCGGTCCTATCCGGTGTCGTGGGTGGCTACTCGGGCGCTCCCCTCAAGCCGATCGCACTGCGCTGTGTCTGGGAGGTCGCCCAAGCCCTCCCAGAGCTGCCCATCGTGGGCTGCGGCGGAGTCCGCACGGGCGAGGACGTCGTGGAGTACCTCCTCGCCGGAGCATCGGCGGTCGCGGTGGGTACGGCCCACTTCGCCGAGCCCCGAGTGGGCGCCCGTCTGCTCGAGGAACTGGGTGCGTACTGCCGGCGTCACCGCGTCACCGCGGTGCGAGAGTTGATCGGAGCGTTCGAGCCGTGGTGACCGACGTTCCGGTGATCGTTGCGCTCGACCTGCCGTCCGCGGAGGAGGCGCTCCGGCTGGCTCACGACGTGGCGCCCTACGTCGGTGGGTTCAAGGTCGGCCTGGGGCTGCTCCACGGACCGGGACCGGGCACGGTGGCGGCACTCGCCGCCCTCGACAAGCCGGTGTTCGCCGACGCCAAGCTGCATGACATTCCCTCCCAGGTCGAGGCGGCCGCGGCACAGTTGGGCCGCGTGGGGGCTCGGTGGGTCACGGCCCACGTCAGCGGCGGGCAGCGGATGCTCGAGGCCGCCGCGGCCGGTCTCGCCAGGGGAGCGGGGCGGCCGGCGGGGATCCTCGGGGTGTCGGTCCTCACCAGTCTCGATGAGGCGGCGTTGGCGGCCGTCGGTATCACCGCGAGCCCCGGGAAGCTCGTGTCCCGAATGGCGAAGGTCGCGGCTCGTGCTGGTTGCGAGGGTCTGGTGTGCTCGCCGCTCGAACTCGGCGTGGTCTCTGCGGTCGCCCCCGACCTGGTGAAAGTCACGCCGGGGATACGCGTCGTCGAAGGCGGCGACGACCAGCGCCGCACCGCCACGCCGGAGTTCGCTCTGAGCCGAGGAGCCGACTGGCTGGTCGTGGGTCGTCCGATCACCCGGGCTCCCGACCCGGTCGCCGCCGCGCACGAGATTGCGGCAATGATCCGCAGCGAGGGCGGCGGCGCTTGATAGAGTCGGCGGACACGGCTGGGAGGTCGCACGTGGCGGTTCCTGAATCCACACCGGAGCAGCGGGCGGTGGCGCTCGCCAAGGCGGCGGAGGCGCGCCGCGTGCGGGCCGAGGTGAAAGAGCTGCTGAGCACGGGATCGCTCACTCTCGCCGAAGTGTTTGCCCGGGCCGAGACCGATGAGATCGTCGCCGGCACGAAGATCGCGCCGATTCTCCATGCGTTGCCCGGCATGGGAAAGGTCAAGACCAAGCGCCTGCTCGACGAGCAGGGTATTCCCGACAACCGGCGCATACGGGGCCTCGGGGCGCGTCAACGTCAGGTGCTGCTCGACCTCACGAGCTGAGTGTCGATGATCATCTCCATCTCCGGCCTTCCCGGATCGGGTAAGAGCGTCGTCGCCAAGGAACTCGCCCGCCGTCTCGGGCTGGATCATCTCTCCGCCGGCGACTTCATGCGGGAGATGGCCGAAGAGCGGGGCGTGACCATCCTCGAGCTGTCCCGGGAGGCAGAGACGAGCGTGGCGATCGACCACGAGATCGACGCCAGGACGCGCCGGCTCGGAGAGACCCGGGATGGGTTCGTCATGGACTCGCGGCTGGCGTGGCACTTCCTGCCGTCGTCGGTGAAGGTCTTTCTGGACGTCCGGCCGGATGTGGCTGCGGAGCGCATCTACGGCGACGGCCGCGGCGCCGAGCGGGAGAACGTGGATCTCGCCGCAACGCAGCGGGCCATCGAGGAGCGTCTGGCATCCGAGCGGCTCCGCTATGAGGAGTACTACGGCGTCGATTTCCTGGATCCCGCCAACTTCGACCTCGTCGTGGACACCTCGGAGCGCACCATCGCAGAAGTGGTCGACACGATCGTCGAGTTCGTTCAGCGACCGGGCGTGCTTCACGGCAGCGGTGACGAGCCCGGGCCCGACCGCAACGGGTGATCCGCTGCCTGCGACGGTAGTGTCGACCTCTGCCGCAAGCGCCCTAAGATGAGGGCCGTGGGTCGGCGCTGGCCGCCGCACCGCACCGTCCACCTTCCAGGAGAGTTGTACCAAGATGATCGAGCCCCCCATCGGCCGCGTGCTAGAGAAGACGGAGAGCCGGTTCAGCCTCGTCGTGCTGGCCGCGCGGCGCGCCCGGCAGATCAACGCCTACTTCAACCAACTCGGCGAGGGTTTGGGGAGTTACGTACCGCCGCAGGTGCACTCTCTCTCCCGCAAGCCGCTCTCGATCGCCCTCGAGGAGATCGACGGCGACAAGGTGACGCTCGACGTCGCCGCCGAGGAGGCCTGAGCCGCTCATGCTCACCGGACGCCGGATCCTTCTCGGCGTCTCCGGCGGCGTCGCCGCCTACAAAGCCGCGTACCTGGCGCGCCGCCTGATCGAGCGCGGCGCCGTGGTGCGGACGGTGATGACGGCGTCAGCGGCAGAGTTCCTCGGTCCACAGACGTTGGCCGCGATCACCGGCACGGCACCGGTCTGCACGCTTTTCGGCGGTGACGACCCCAGCCCGCACACGAGCCTCGCCCGGTGGGCGGACGTCGTCGTGGTGGCCCCGGCGACTGCAGCGACGCTCGCCCGGATCGCGAACGGACTCTCTGAGGACGCGCTCTCCGCAGCGGTGTTGGCCGCGTGGGGTACACCGGTGATTCTCGCACCTGCAATGCACACCGAGATGTGGGAGCACCCCGCCGTGGTGCGCAACATGGGATCGCTGACCGCGGACGGGTACACGATCGTCGGCCCGGAGACGGGTGCCCTCGCCGGTGGCGATGAGGGTGTCGGCCGCATGGCAGAGCCCGAGGAGATCGTCTCGGTAGTCGTCGGCATGTTGCGGTCCGGGGACCTCGACGGTTGGAGCGTGCTCGTTTCCGCGGGAGGAACCCGGGAGCCGATCGATCCGGTGCGCTACATCGGCAACCGCTCCTCGGGAAAGATGGGGAATGCGATCGCAGTGGCCGCGGTCGAGCGGGGAGCCGACGTGACCTTGGTCACGACCACGCCCGCGCCGGCGATGCCGGGTTTGACGGTGGTCTCTGTCGAGACCGCGGCGGAGATGGCAGACGCCGTGTGGTCCCGCGCCGCCTCGATGGATGTCGCCGTGCTGGCGGCAGCCGTTGCCGACTTCCGGCCCGCCGATCGCTACGACGCGAAGCTGCGTCGCACCGATGGCGCACCGGTCGTCGATCTGGAGCCGACGCCGGATATTCTCGCCGGGGTAGCGGCGATGGAGGCGCGGCCATTCCTGGTCGGCTTCGCCGCCGAGACCGGTTCGCTGGACGAGGCGGTCGCCAAGGCGCAACGCAAGGGTGTCGATCTCCTCGTCGGCAACGACGTGAGCAAGCCGGGATCGGGCTTTGGCACCGAGACGAACGAGGTGCTGGTCGTCACGGCGGACGGGACGTCCGAGCCGTGGCAGCTCATGACCAAGCGTGACGTGGCGGACGGCCTGTGGGATCGGATCGTTCAGATGCGCAAGGGCGAGCCGACCTGACTCGCATTGCCCAGGTCGTGCCCAATCTGCCCACGTTCGCCGTGGACGATGGCTTCTCCTACCGAGTTCCGGACACGTTGTCGGGGGTTTCCGTCGGTTCGATCGTGCGGGTGCCCCTCGGGGGGCGCAAGGTGCGGGGCTTCGTCACCCACGTGCGGGAGACGGCCGATCCGGCTGGCCTGAAGGACGTCTTGGCGGTCGTCGGTGATCACCCAGTGTTCACGCCGCAGCTGCTGGAGACGCTGCGCTGGGCGTCGGTCCACTACGTCGCTCCCTTGGCGGCCCTGCTGGCGAAGGCGGCACCGCCGAACGTAGCCCGACGGGGGAGTGGTGCACCGATGGAGCCTCGCACCGGTCCGATCTCGCCGCTCCCGGACGCTACCGCCGCGGCGGCGTCAGGCCGTCATCTGCGGGCGCACTACCTCGTCACCGGAGCCGCGGACGGCGAGACCCTCGCCGGACTGACCGGCCAGGTGGTCGCCGCGGGCCGGAACGCCGCGATCCTCGCTCCGACGGTCACGGAGGCACGGACGATCGCCGCCGCCGTTGGGGGGCGCCTGGGAATCACGCCATGGCTCGTCACGTCGTCGGAGCCAGCCAAGGAAGTGACCAAGGCTTGGGTTGCAGCCGAGACGCATCCGGGGCAGCTCATCGTGGGCACTCGGGAGCTCGCCTTCTGGCCCCTGGGCGACCTGGGCATCGTGGTCGTGGTGGAAGAGGGCCGGCCGGCGATGAAGGCTCCGCAGACGCCCACGACGAGCGTGCGCGACGTGTTGCGGAGGCGGGCGGGGGCGGAGCGGTTCGTCCTCGTGTTCGCCGGCCCGGTACCGACGGTCGAGTCCCTGGCCGCCGGAGTGGCCGTCCAGGAACCGCAGAGCAGGGTGTGGCCGCTGGTGGAGATCGCCGATCGCACCCACGAGCCACCGGGACGGGGCGTGATCACCGACGCGGCCCTCCATGCCATCCGCGGCGTGATGCGCAGCGGAGCGCGAGTGTTCGTGTTCGTCAGCCGGCGCGGCGACGCGGCCGCCTTCCGTTGCGTGCAGTGCGGGGAGCTGCGGCGGTGCCCCCGTTGCGGGGCGGCGGCGACGCAGGGCGATGCGTGCCAGCGCTGTGAGGCGGTGCTGGGGGCCTGTGGCGAGTGCGGTGGCGAGCGGTTTCAAGCGCTGGGTGCCGGCGTGGGACGTGTGGTCGCGGAACTCCGCCGGTCCCTCGGCGAGCGGGTGGGCCGCATCGACGAAGGCCGGCCCGTCATCGTGGGGACCGAGCGCGACGTGCCGCTCGTCGGCGAGGTCGGGTTGGCGGTGGTCGTGGATGCCGATGCCTTGATCCTCGCCCCGCACTATCGCGCCGAGGAGGATGCCCTGCGGCTGATGGCCCGGATCGCGCTCCTCGTCGGTCGCGGCCGGGGACGGCGCTGTCTCATCCAGTCGAGTCAGGCGGCACATCGAGTGCTGGGTGCGATGCGCCACGGCCGGCCCGTCTCGTTCTTGCGGGAGCTTCTCGCCGAGCGGGAGAGCGGCGGGTTCCCTCCGGTGACGGAGTTGGTGGCGATCGAGGTGGTGGACGCGCCGCAGGGGGCCGATGGGGCCCTGCGCGAGATCGCCGAGGCGACGACGGTGCACGGCCCCGCACCCATCGAAGGGGGCGCGCGATGGCTGGCGGTGGGCGCCGATCTGCGGCCGGTGAAGATTCGGCTGCGCGGCCTGGTGCAGCGGTGGCGAGATTCCGGGGCGCGGGTGCGCGTGGATGCCGACCCGGTTCGCCTCTAGGTTGTCGGCGCGGCCCGGGAAGCCTCTATCCTTCGCGCCGCCATGGCCCTCTACCCGATCCGCACCTTCGGCGATCCCGTGCTGCGAACTCCGGCAGCGCCCGTCGACGATGTCTCCAGCGCGTTGCAGCGTCTCATCGACGACATGCTGGAGACGATGTACGAGGCGCCGGGCGTGGGACTCGCCGCGCCGCAGATCGGGATCTCGAAGCGAATCTTCGTTGCGGATGTCGGGGATGGGCCCTTCGTCGTCGTCAACCCGGAGATCGTAGAGACCTCCGGAGAGTGGACATTCGACGAAGGGTGCCTCTCCGTGCCCGGCCGCTTCTGGCCGATCACGCGCCCGGGCTTTGCACGGGTCAAGGGGGTCGACTTGACCGGTCAGGCCGTCGAGTACGAAGGCGACGAGCTGATGGGGCGTGTGCTGCAGCACGAGGTCGACCACCTGGACGGAATGCTGCTCCTCGAACGGCTCCCCAAGCGCACCAGGAAGGCTGCGCTGCGGGATCTCCGCCGCGAAGCACTCGGACTGACGGGCGGGTCTGGTTGATGCGCGCCGTCTTCCTCGGCACGCCACCGACCGCCGTTCCGCCGCTCGCCGCCCTGCTCGAGGTCGCCGACATCGACCTGGTGATCACGCAGCCAGACAAGGCCCGCGGGCGCAGCGGCCACCTGATGCCCTCGGCCGTGAAGACCGCTGCGGAGGCGTGGGGGTTGCCGGTGAGCCAGCCCGGCGACGCCGCCGGCCTCGTGACTGCCCTCGAGAGGGTTCGAGCCGACATCGGTGTCGTCGTCGCGTACGGGCGCATCCTCAATGCCGAAGCGCTCGCCAGCACGCGGGTGGGCTTCGTGAACATCCACTTCTCACTGCTGCCGCGCTGGCGTGGTGCCGCTCCCGTCGAACGAGCGATCTTGGCGGGCGACGCGGCGACCGGGGTCAGTCTGATGCAGCTGGACGAGGGCATGGACACCGGCCCCGTGATCTCTGCGATCGAGACCCCGATTGCCGAGGACGAGACCGGCGGAACGCTCGCCGCCCGGCTGAGCCACCTGGGGGCGCTGCTGCTGGCGGACGCACTGCCCGGGTTCATGTCCGGGTCGCTGCATCCGGCTGCGCAGATCTCCGCGGGCGCGACGTACGCCGCCCGGCTGCACCCGGAGGAGGCCGAGCTCGATTGGCGCCGGCCCGCGGCGGACCTGGCGCAGCGCGTGCGCGCGTTCAACCCGCGGCCTGGGGCATGGCTGATGGCAGGCGGGGAGCGATTCAAGGTCCTCGCGGGCGAGGCGGTCGCCACCGCCGGCGAGCCGGGCTGGATCGAGGCTCGCGAGGGAGAGGCGGTCCTGGGCACCGGCGACGGTGGGCTGGTGCTGGTTCGGCTCCAGCCCCCTGGGAAGCGGCCTCAACTCGGGCGGGATTGGATGAATGGTCGGCGGGGAGCACCCCTCCAGGTCGACGAATGAAGCCGGGCGTCGCCACCCGGTTGCAGGCTGCGGAGCTCCTGAGCCGGATCACCGACGAGGGCGCGCACTCGAATGTCGTGCTCGCCGGAGAGCTGGGAGAGCGGCGGGCCTTCGTGGAGCGGCTGGTCATGGACGGACTGCGCTACCTGCCGCGCACGGACGCGGTGGTCGGCCAGCTCAGCAGGCGGCCGCTCGACGAGCTCGACCCGATGGTGCGGAGCGCGGTACGCGTCGCCGTCACTGAGCTCTTGCTCGGGGGTGACGCCCACGGTGTGGTCGACAGCACCGTGGAGGTTGTCCGCCGCGCCGGAGTGCCCAGAGCAACCGGCTTCGTCAACGCGGTGCTGCGCAAGGCTGCGCAGGGGGCGTTCCGCGACCCTCCCGAATTGCGGTCGGGCACGCCGCCTTGGATACGGCAGCGCCTCGAGGCGGTCTGGGGGCCGGAGTCAACGGACTCGTTTCTGGCGGCATGCCTGGAGCCGCCCCAGATCGGCGTGCGAAATCGCCCTGCGGCAGCGCCTGTTGGCACCCCGGTCGCCGGCATCCCCGGCGCGGCCTACGTGGCAACGCCGGCCGACATCGCCGGCAAGGACGGCGTCGTCGTCATGGATCCCTCGTCGACCGCAGTGGCCAATGCGGTCGAGGCCGCCCCGGGCCAGCGGGTGCTCGACGTGGCGGCCGCCCCGGGCAACAAGACCGCAGCGCTGTGGGATGCCATGCGCGGCGACGGCCTGCTGGTCGCGGCGGATCGCCATCGGCGCCGCACCGCGTCTGCGGCACGCCGTCTGCAGCGGTTGGGCGTGGGTGCGCTCTGGGTCGTCGCCGACGGAGGGGCGCCGTTTGCGGACGGCTCATTCGATCGCATACTCCTCGACGCGCCGTGCACGGGTCTCGGAACGATTCGGCGACGGCCGGAGATCAAGCTGCGTCTCGACGGGGAAGCTCCGCAGCGCATGGCGCTTCTCCAGCGGAGGCTCGTCGAAGGGGTGCGCCGCCTGCTCCGCTCCGGCGGCCGTCTCGTCTACTCGGTGTGCACCGTCTTTCCGGAGGAGACCATCGAGATCGCCGAGTTCGCCGGTGGGCGTCCCCCGGAGAACGTCCCCGGGCGACGCTGGGGTGGGGGAGTGCTCCTGGCGCCGGACATCACCGGCACCGACGGCATGTTCGTCACCGTGATCGAGAACTGAGCGGCCGGCGGGAGATCACGTGATCGTGAGGTCGTCGAGTCCGTCCTCCGGTGGTGGGTAGCGGAGGTTGAGCCTCTCCAGCGTTTCCACCAGTGTCGTGGCGACGACGATGTCGCGGTACCACTTGTGGTTCGCCGGAACGATGTACCACGGGGCGGCCTCGGTGCTCGTCCGGGACAGCGCCTCCTCGAAGGCGGCCATGTAGTCGCCCCAGAGCTCCCGGTGGTCGAGGTCGCCGGCGTTGAACTTCCACCGCTTCGTCGGGTCGTCCAGGCGTGCCTGCAGGCGCCGGGCTTGCTCGTCCTTGCTGATGTGCAGGTAGAACTTGACGACTGTCGTTCCCTCGTCGACGAGAAGCTGCTCGAAGTCGAGGATGTGGTCGTAGCGCCTGCGCCAGCGGTCCTCCGGGGCGAGGCCCAGCACGCGAACGACCAGGACGTCCTCGTAGTGGCTCCGATTGAACACGACGATCTCGCCGTTGCCGGGGGTGTGGCGGTGGACTCGCCAGAGGTAGTCGTGTGCCAGCTCCTTCGTCGTGGGCGCCTTGAAGTTGGCGACGTGCACGCCCTGGGGATTGACGCCTTCGAAGACCTTCCGGATTGTCCCGTCCTTGCCGCCGGTGTCCATGGCCTGCAACACGACCAGCAGCTTGTGTCGATCGTCGGCCCACAGCAGGCGCTGAAGCTCGGCGAGGCGGCTGCGAAGGTGCTTGAGGTGTCTTCTGCCCGCCTTCTTCTCCCCGGCGAAGCTCGATGTCTCGCCCGGGTCGTACGTCGATAGATCCACCGTGGTTCCCGGTGCCACTCGATACGCATCCACGCCGTCCCTCCTCCTCCGCCAGAGCCACGAATCTACCCCGCCGGCGGAGTGCATCGGACGCACGCCCCAGAGGACCTATGCTCCCCGTGTGATCCGACCGGTCCGCATCGCACCTTCCATCCTGGCCGCCGACTTCAGCAGGCTCGGCGAGGAGATCAGCAGCATCGCCGACCACGTGGACATGGTCCACATCGATGTCATGGACGGGCACTTCGTCCCGAACGTGTCGATGGGGATGCCGGTGATCCGCTCGATCCGCCCGGTCACGGCGCTGCCGTTCGATTGCCACTTGATGATGACGAACCCCGAAGGTCACCTCGAGGCCTTGCGCGCCGCCGGCGCCGACCTCGTGACCGTGCACATCGAGACACATCCGGACCCGACCGGGATCGCCGCTCGGGCGCGAGATCTGGACTTGGGATTCGGTCTGGTCGTCAATCCCCCCACGCCCTTCGAGGCGGTGGCGCCCTACGTCGAGCTGACCGACATGCTGGTGGTGATGTCGGTGCAGCCCGGGTTCGGGGGGCAGAGCTTCATGGAGGGTGTGCTCCCCAAGATCGAGGCGGCGCGTCGCCACATCGATGCTCGTGCGCTGCCGGTCGATCTCCAGGTAGACGGTGGGATCGGTCTCGATACCGTGGCCGCGGCGCGCCGTGCCGGGGCCGACGTCCTCGTAGCGGGGAGCGCGATCTTCCGTGCGCCCGACCCGGTGGAGGCCGCGGTCGAACTGCGCCGGCGGGCTGAAGAGGCGCTTCCCGGCTGACCGGGACGACCCATCGCGACGAGCGGTGCGGGAGGGCCGTTGCCCGCGACTCCGCCGCTGCCACGAGCGACCCATCGGTACTACGATGACGGGTACGAAGAAGCCCCCTTCAGGGCAGGGTGAAATTCCCGACCGGCGGTGAAAGTCCGCGACCCCCGCTAGGGGTGGACCCGGTGGAACTCCGGGGCCGACGGTGACAGTCCGGATGAAAGAAGGAGGGCGCTGTGCCGCGACGCGCGCGCGCCGACAACCGAGCCGACGACCGGCGCAGCGAAGCGCTGTTGATGCGCGCGATCGCGATCGCCCGTCCGTTCCACCCACATCCAAACCCTCGCGTTGGTGCGGTGGTGGTTGCCGCGGACGGTTCCGTGATCGGCGAGGGCGCCCACGAGCGAGCGGGGACGGCCCATGCCGAGGTGCTGGCGCTGGAGGCCGCCGGGCGGTAGGCGAAGGGCGGCACGCTGTATGTCACGTTGGAGCCGTGCAGCCACCATGGGCGGACCCCGCCGTGTGTCGATGCGGTGATTGCCGCAGGGCTGCGCCGAGTGGTCGTCGGCGCCACCGATCCGGACCCGCGGGTGGCCGGAGAGGGGATGCGCCGTCTTGCGGCTGCGGGCATCGAGGTCGTGGCCGGCGTGGCTTCCGATGCGGCCGAGGAGCTCGACGCGGGCTACTTCCACCATCGACGCACCGGCCGTCCCCGCGTGACGCTGAAGCTGGCGGCCACGCTCGACGGGCAGTCCGCCGCCGCCGATGACACGTCGCAGTGGATCACCGGTCCGGAGGCTCGGGAGGACGCGCACCGGCTGCGCAGCAGATCCGATGCCGTCGTCGTCGGCGCCGGCACCGTGCGGGCCGACGACCCCCGCCTCGACGTGCGTCTTCCCGGGTACGCCGGCCCTCAGCCGGTCCCGGTGATCATTGCCGGTGCGCAGCCCCTGCCGTCTGCCGCTCGGGTGCTCGAGCGCGCGCCGCTCGTGTACGCACCAAGTCACGCCGCCTGGCCGGACGGCCGGCCAGGACTGGTGACGCTGGTGACGCAGAGGGCAGACGGTCTCGTCGATCTCGGCGCGGTGATCAAGGAGCTGGGGGCGAAGGGGCTCATCGACGTCATGGTCGAGGGCGGTCCTCGGCTGGCGGCTTCGTTTCTTCACGGCGGCCTGGTGGATCGGGTCGTCCTCTACCTGGGAGCGAAACTGGCCGGAGGTGCCGGCCGTGCGATGGTCGATGGCGTGTGGGGCACGCTCGGAGACGCAACGGACGTGGTGGTGAGCGACGTGACCCCCATCGGCGGCGACGTACGCATCACCGCCGATCTCATGGGGAGCGCCGGCTGATGTTCACCGGGATCGTCACCGAGATGGGAACAGTGGCCTCGATCAGTCCGACCGCCGCCGGCCGCCGTGTCGTGCTCGACGCTCCGGCGACGACCCAGGGGATGCGGCTCGGGGATTCGATCGCCGTGAACGGCGTGTGTCTGACGGCTGTGGAGCTCGGCGACCACACCGTGACGCTCGACATCGTGGGCGAGACGCTGGCGCGATCCAACCTGGGGAAGCTCGCTCCCGGCGACGTCGTCGACCTCGAGCGCCCCATGCCGGGAGACGGTCGGTTCGACGGGCACGTGGTGCAAGGCCACGTCGACGGCGTCGGGACCATCTCCGAGATCACGGGTGAGGGCACGGCAAAGAGGTTGCGCATCGACGTCCCCGATCGGCTGGGTCGCTACCTGGTCGAGAAGGGCTCGGTCACGGTCGACGGCGTGAGCCTCACCGTCACGGCAGTTGCGCCCGGAGGCGAGTCGCAGTGGTTCGAGGTGGTGCTCATCCCGCATACCCTCGACGTGACCGTGCTGGGACGGCGGAACCGCGGCGATGCGGTGAATCTGGAGATGGATGTGATCGCCAAGTACGTGGAACGTTTGATGGAGGCCTCAGCATGAATCGCGTGGAGCATGCCGTCCAGGCTCTCGCCGCCGGCGGCTTCGTGCTCGTTGTCGATGACGAGGACCGGGAGAACGAGGGTGATCTGATCCTCGCCGCCGAGCTGGCGACGCCCGAGCAGATCGGATTCATGGTGCGGCACACGAGCGGGTTGATCTGTGTTCCGCTCGAGGGAGCCCGGCTCGACGAGCTGGCGCTGCCGCTCATGGTGCAGCAGAACACCGAGTCGTTCCACACCGCCTTCACGATCTCGGTGGACCTGCTCCCCGGCACGACCACGGGCATCTCGGCCGCCGATCGCGCCGCAACGATCCGCGCCCTCGCCGACCGGCGATTCGGACCCACGGACTTCGCCCGCCCCGGACACGTGTTCCCGCTCCGGTACACCTCCGGCGGCGTCCTGATTCGGCCGGGCCACACCGAGGCTGCGATCGACCTCTGCCGGCTTGCCGACGTGGCGCCGGCCGGAGTGCTGTGTGAGCTGGTCGAGGACGATGGGTCCATGATGCGCGGTTCCCGGCTCGACGAGTTCGCCGTACGACACCGCATCCCGCTCGTCTCGATCAGCGAGCTGGTCACACACCGGTGGACGACCGAGTCGCTGGTTCGCCGCGAGGCCGAGGCCACACTCCCGACGGAGTTCGGCCAGTTTCGGGCCGTCGGCTTTCGGTCCTCCCTCGACGGCACAGAGCATGTGGCACTGGTGATGGGCGATGTGGGCGGCGCCGAAGGCGTTCTGGCCCGGGTGCACTCGGAGTGCTTCACCGGCGACGTACTCGGTTCGCAGCGATGTGATTGCCGCGCGCAGCTGCTGTCGGCGATGCACCGGATCAGCGAGGCGGGCCAAGGCGTCATCGTGTACAACCGGTCCCACGAGGGCAGGGGGATCGGCCTGCTCAACAAGCTCTCGGCGTACCGGCTGCAGGATGAGGGTCACGACACGGTCGAGGCGAACCACGCCCTCGGCTTCGGCGCAGACCTGCGTTCGTTTGCGCTCGACGCCCAGATCCTGAGCGAACTCAAGATCTCGAGTATCAAGTTGATGACCAACAACCCCGAGAAGCACACCCAACTCGAACGCTTCGGCATCGTCGTCGACGAGCGGCTGCCGCATGTGGTCGGGATCGGTCCTCACAACGTGCGGTATCTCGAGACGAAGCGCTCGAAGCTCGGCCACGTGATCGAGCACGGCGCATGAGGCGCGACACCCCGACCACGGCCGCGGGCGTCGCCGGTGGCGGTCTTCGCGTGGCGATTGCCAGGGCGACGTTCAACGACGAGGTGACTGCGGGTCTCCGAGACGGTGCGCTGGCCTGGCTAGGTGCGGCCGGAGTCGAGGAGGTCACCGTGGTCGACGTACCCGGCGCCTTCGAGCTGCCGCTCGTCGCACGCGAGCTGGCAGCGACCCACGACGCGGTCGTTGCGATCGGCGCGGTCATCCTGGGAGATACCGATCACTACGACCACGTGGCACATCGCGCATCGGAGGGTTTGCTGCAGGTCATGCTGGAGACGTCGAAGCCGGTTGCCTTCGGCGTACTGACCGTCCGCAATCCCGAGCACGCTGCGCGTCGCGCCGAACCGGGACACCACAACAAGGGCGCGGAGGCGGCCGAGGCGGCCGTGCGGACGGCGTTGCTTTTGCGAGAGATACGGGCCGGCTGAGACCTCCGAAGCCGCTGAAGAACGATTCGACCGCCGGTGCGACCCTCGCGGCGCGCCATCCCCTATACTCCCGGCCATAACCGACGCCAAGTGGAGGCGCTGCTTCCCACCGGGCCGCCGAAGGAGGCGTGTCGCGGTCGATGTTCCCAAAGGCAGCACCTCGCGTGCTGCCTGCTTTGCGTTTCGGGAACGCCGGAGCGTCGGGTGTTGCATGACATGACGACCACGTGGGAGGTCCTCCTATCACCAACAGAGAACCGAGGGTCAACGATCGCATTCGTGCGCGCGAGGTTCGCCTCGT
Source organism: Acidimicrobiia bacterium (assembly GCA_041557775.1). Taxonomy (GTDB): domain Bacteria; phylum Actinomycetota; class Acidimicrobiia; order Spongiisociales; family UBA5794; genus DATHZQ01. The sequence goes on from JBFFFX010000008.1 coordinate 15,651, forward strand.
GGACCCGGACGGCGAGCAGATCGGTTTGAAGTCGATCGAAGAGGCTCGCTGGCTCGCCGATCAGCTCGGGCTGGACCTCGTCGAGGTCGCGGCTAACGCACGGCCCCCCGTCGTCCGCATGATGGACTACGGGAAGTACAAGTACGAGCAATCCGTCAAAGCCCGGGAGGCGCGTAAGAAGCAGTCCCGAACGGTGATCAAGGAAGTCCAGTTTCGGCCCAAGATCTCGTCGAACGACTTCGACGTCAAGCGACGCAGGGTCGAGCGATTCCTCGGTGAGGGCGACAAGGTGAAGGTGACGATGCGCTTCCGCGGCCGTGAGGTGACCCATCCGGAGATCGGACGGGAGATCCTCGACCGATTGGTGGAGGCCATCGGCGACCTGGGCGTCGTCGAGTCGTCGCCCCGAATGGAGGGGCGTCAGATCACGATGGTGCTGGCTCCGTCGAAGCGGAGCAGGGACCGCAGCCAAGACGAAGAGACCGGTGGCGCGGCCGACAGCGGCGACACCGGCGAGGAGTGAAACGAACGTGCCGAAGCAGAAGACGCACAAGGGTGCGGCCAAGCGCTACAAGGTGACGGGGTCCGGCAAGATCCGCCACCAGAAGGCGTGGCGCGGCCACAACCGACACAAGAAGAACGCCCGCCAATGGCGGCGAGTCGCCGGAGAGGCAACGCTGACCGGCGGCAACAAGAAGCGGGCTGCGCGCCTGCTCGGACGGTAGGAGGGCCGAACCATGGCAAGAGTCAAGCGCGCCGTCAACGCGAGGAAGAAGCGCCGCAAGGTCATGGAGCGCGCCTCGGGCTACACCGGGGCGAGGAGCCGCCGCTACCGCACCGCTCGGGAGCAGACGCTCAACTCGATGCAATACGCATACCGGGACCGCCGGGCTCGCAAGGGTCAATTCCGCCGGCTCTGGATCCAGCGGATCAACGCGGCCGCCCGGCAGAACGGAACCACGTACTCGCGTCTCATCGCCGGTCTCAAGGCGGCGGACGTCGAGGTCGATCGCAAGATGCTGGCCGAGATGGCCGTCAACGACCCGGCAGCCTTCAAGGCGCTGGTCGAGGTGGCGGCCGCGGCGGGTGCGGAGGAAGCCGCCTGAGACCGAGCCCATGAGCGAGGCACGGCGCGTTCTCACGTCCGTTCGTAATCCTCGGGTCATCGAGCTCGCCAAGCTCCACGATGCGCGTCGTCGCCGCGCCGCCGAACAGACGTTGGTCGAGGGACCGCATCAGCTCGCGGACGTGCTGGCCTTCGGTGCGTCGGTGGTCGAGGTGTTCCACACCGAGGAGGACGCCGACGCGGCGGCGATGGCCGCGGCGGCAGAGGTTCCTGCGACTGCGGTGAGCCAGGCGGTCTTGCGACGCATCGCGGGCACCGACCACCCGCGGGGTCCGGTTGCGGTGGTGCAGATTCCGGAGCCCGACCCCCTCGTCGCCGTCGATACCGTGGTGCTCTGGGACGTCCGCGATCCGGGCAACACCGGGGCGATCGTGCGCACCGCAGCCGCACTCGGCTATGCGATCGCGGTCACCCCCGGAACCGCCGACGTGTGGGGGCCGAAGGCGATCCGATCGGCCGCCGCAACTCAGTTCGGGGCGCGGGTCTCGACGCTTTCCGGTTCGGCCCTCGAGGTGCTGGAGTCTGCGGGCCTCCACACGATGGCGACGGTTGCCGCCGGGGGAGAGGACCCATCGGCGGTGTCGTCCGAGGGGCCGGTGGCCGTGCTCATCGGCAACGAGGCGCATGGTCTTCCCGATGAGGTCGCCGCGGCGGCCGCCACCCGGGTCACGGTGCCTTTGCAGGGTGGGGTCGAGAGTCTGAACGCGGCCGTGGCAGCCGCCCTCACGATGTACGCGCTGAAGCGAGGCTGAACCGTCAGGGGAGTGGCTTCTCGAGCTCGCAGACGTCGACCGCAGTGTCGGCGACGTACTCGACCAGCATCCGTTCCATTGTGAAGCCGGAGCGCTCGTAGAGGTGCCGGGCCCGGTCGTTGGTGACCTCGGTCCTGACGATCATCCGGCGATAGCCGTGAGCGGCGGCCGCGGCGACGGCGGCGGCGACCAACCGGGTGCCG
>JBFFFX010000009.1:0-17696 GCA_041557775.1 Acidimicrobiia bacterium
GTCGGCGGAACCCCTGCCGTACAGGCGGCCGTCGACGATCTCGCCGCCGAAGGGATCGACAGACCACTCGGTGCCGTCGCCCTCGGTCACCACGTCGGTGTGCCCCTCGAACAGCAGTGTGGGGCCCGGCAGTCCGCCTTCGATGCGGGCGGTCACGTTGGGGCGGCCCTGGGCGACGACGTCGACGACCGGCTCCCACCCCCAGCTTCGCATCGTCTGGGCGACCAGCTCGGCGGCGGGCTCTTCGCTGCGGCCGCCGGCGGGGTCGTTGACGCTCTCGATCCGGACGAGCTGCTGCGTGAGCCGGATCACGCCCTCATGGTCGACGGCAGGACGGCCCGCCTCCGAAGTGGCGGGCCGTCCATGCTCGGTGCTCACGGATTGAAAGCGAGCTGCGTGATGTCGAGCGACAGGCCGGGGGCATTGGCGATGTAGCCGGTGATGCCGTTCTTGGTCACGCTCAGCGCCGGCAGCAGGAACACCCACACGTTGGCGGCGTCGGAGGTGATCTGCCGCTGCACCTGGGCGTACAGCTCGTTGCGTGCGGCGTCGTCGGGCTCGGCGTCGGCCTGGGCCAGCAGCGTCGCCACCTCCGGGTTGTCGTAGGCCCAGTAGTAGTCGGGGTTGCCGTACTGGCCGATGTCCCGCGGCTCCACGTGAGCGACGATCGACATGTCGTAGTCGTGGTTGGTGAACACGTCCTCCAACCAGACGCCCCACTCGACCTGCTGGATCTCGACGTTGATGCCGACCTCGCCGAGCTGGCTGGCGATGATCTCGCCGCCGCGCCGCGCGTACGACACCGGCGGCAGGTACAGGTCGAGGGTGACTCCCTCGGCGCCGGCGTCGGCGAGAAGGCCGCGGGCCGTCTCCTGGTCGAACGGGTAGACGTCGTTGAGATCCACGTAATAGGGATCGAGCGGCGTCGTGTGGCTGCCGATCAGCTCTCCGTACCCGAAGTAGGCGCCGTCGACGACGCCCTGCTTGTCGATCGCGTGGGAGATGGCCTGGCGCACCCGCACGTCGTCGAGGGGCGGGTTGTTGGCGTTCAGCGCCAGTGTCACCTGGCCGTTGGTGAGGCCGGTGTACACGGTGAAGCGGTCATCCGCTTCGAACACCTCGAGCAGCTCTGGCGCCGACACGCCGGCGAGGATGTCGATCTGCTCGCTCAACATTGCGTTGCTCAGAGCGTTCGGGTCGTTGATGTAGCGGTAGGTGACGGTCTCGAGCAGTGCGGGGGTGCCCCAGTAGTCGGGGTTCCGCTCGAGGCCGATCGAGTCGCCGGGAACCTGGAAGGAGAACTTGAACGGACCCGTGCCCACGGGCCTGGTGGCGATATCGGCGACCGCCGACTCCTTCAGGATGACGCCCTGTCCCTGCGTCAGGAAGAACAGGAGGTTCGAGCTGAACGCCGACAGGGTGACTTTGACCGTGCGTGCGTCGAGGGCCTCGACGGAGGCGATCGGTGCCAATGTGGTCTTGAAGGGGTGCTCGGAGTCCTCGCCGATCACGTTGTTCAGGGAGAACACGACGTCGTCGGCCGTGAAGGGCTCTCCGTTGTGGAACGTCGCCTCGCGCAGGTTGAAGGTGTACTCGGTGCCGTCGTCCGACAGGTCCCACGACTCCGCCAGCAACGGCACGATCTCGCCGGTTTCGGACAGCTTCACGAGACCTTCGTACACGTTGTAGAGCAGTACTTGGGGGATCGCCGCCGCCGGGCTCGCGGTGAGGTCCAGCGTGGGCGGTTCGAGCTGCAGGCCGATGGTCACCGACGTTTGCGCCGAGACCGGGGCCGCCGTCGTCGTCGTCACCGGGGCGGCGGTGGTGGTCGTACCCGCTGGTTCGTCGGCGGGCGCTGCGGTCGTGGTGGTGGCGGGCTCGGCGGCCGCGGTCGTGGTCGCCGCGTCGTCGTCACCGCCGCACGCAGCCACGACGAGGGCGAAGGCGAAGAGGACGGGGAGGAACCGGCGAAGTCTCATGGGGGACACTCTCTCTCGCTCGACTGGTGAGGCAGCATACCCAGCGGGCAGGTCACTCCGCAGGGCTGGAGGCGGCCCGGGGAAGCGTGCCATCGAGCCGTGGAATGGCTCCCAGGAGGTTGCGCGTGTAGGGATGAGTCGGATTGGTGTAGACCTCGTGGGCGGATCCCAACTCGACGATCTCGCCGTCCTTCATCACCGCAACCCGGTCGCATACTTCGTAGACGACGGAGAGATCGTGGGAGATGAAGATCATCGTCAGGTCGAATCGCTCCTTCAGTTCGGCGAGCAATTCGAGTGTGAGGGTCTGCACCGTCATGTCGAGAGCGCTCACCGGTTCGTCGGCGACCAACAGCCGCGGATGCGGCGCCAGTGCTCGTGCGATCGCGATCCGCTGGCGTTGCCCCCCGGAGAACTCGTGGGCGTAGCGGCGCGCCGAGTCGGCGGGGAGGGCCACCGCATCCAGCAGCTCCGCGACCCGGGCGGTGTGGTCGCCGGGGATCTTCAGCGAGCGCAACGGTTCGGCGATGACGTCATGGATCCGCATACGGGGATCGAGGGATCCCATCGGGTCCTGGAAGATCATCTGCGCCGTGCTCCGCAGGTTCTCGAGCTGCCGCTCGTGTTGCCCGGCGACGGCGATACCGTCGACATGAATCTCGCCCTCGTTCGGGTGGTCGAGGCCCACGATCATGCGGGCGAGTGTCGTCTTGCCGGACCCGGACTCGCCGACGATCCCGAACGACTCACCGACGCCGACCCCGAGGCCGACGCCGGACACCGCCGTCACGTGGCGGACCGGCTCGGCAAGACGCCGCCGGGGGAGCGTGAAGGTGCGGGTGACTCCCTCGAGGCGGACCATCGGTGCCCGCGCCGCCGGTGTCGCGGCCGCCGCATGGGGAACCTCCGGGGTGGCGTCGGCGAGGCTGAGGGGCGGTACCGACCCGATCAGCCGGCGGGTGTAGGCATCCGTCGGCTCACGGAAGACGCGCTGCGTCGGTCCCTGCTCCACGATGCGGCCGTCGTGCATCACCAGCACCCGTTCGCACATGCCGGCGACGACGGGCAGGTCGTGCGTGATGAGCATGAGGGCCGTGTGCCCGGCGGCAACGAGGTCACGGAGCAGGTGCAACACCTGTGCCTGCACCGTGACGTCGAGGGCGGTGGTCGGTTCGTCGGCGATCACCAGATCCGGGCCGCACGCGATGGCCATCGCGATCATGACCCGCTGCCGCTGCCCGCCAGAGAGCTGATGGGGATAGGCGCGCGCCCGGGCGTCGGCGTCGGGGATGCCCACCCGACGCAACGACTCCACCGCTTGCCGCCGGGCGTTGCGCTTCGACATGCCCTGGTGGATGACGAGGGCCTCGGCGATCTGGTGGCCGACGCGCATCAGCGGATTGAGCGCTGTCATCGGCTCCTGGAACACCATCGAGATCCCGTTGCCGCGCACTTGGCACATCGCCGGCTCGGTGAGATCGAGAAGCGAGGTCCCGTTCAGCGAGACGGATCCCTCGGCAGACACACCCTCCGGCAGCAGGCGCATCACCGCCAGCGCCGTCATGGTCTTTCCGGAGCCCGACTCGCCGATCAGGCCGATGCGCTGACCGCGGCGAATCTCGAAGGAGACGTCGTCGACGAGCACGGCCGACTTGGTCCGTACCGTCAGCGCATCGACACCGAGGAGCCGGTCCGAGGGAGCAGCGAGCGTCATGTCCGCCGCACCTCCAAGCGAGGATCCAGTGCGTCGCGTAGACCGTCGCCGAGCAGATTGAACCCGAGCACGCTGAGCGCGATCGCAAAGCCCGGCCACAACGCGAGCTGCGGGGCGACGTTGATCAGCGTCTGCGCATCGCGCAGGCTGCGCCCCCACGACGGCGTCGGCGGCTGGGTCCCGATCCCGATGAAGGAGAGCGCCGCCTCGGCGAGGATGGCGAGGGCGAAGAGCACCGTCGCCTGGACGATGAGCACCGAGGCGATGTTGGGCAGCACGTGCCGGAGAAAGATGAACCCTCGGCTCCGCCCGTAGCCCCGCGCGGCCATGGCAAAGTCGCGCTCCAGCACGGGGAGCGACGCACCCCTCGTCACCCGGGCGACGATGGGGATGTAGGCGATCCCGATCGCCACCATCGCCGACTGCGCGCTCGGGCCGAAGGCGGCGACCAGGAGGATCGCCAGCAGCACGGCTGGGAAGGCGAACATCAGGTCGCTCAGACGCATCACCCAGTCCTCGAGCCAGCCTCGGCGCACCGCCGCTACGGCGCCGAGCGGGATCCCGACGGCGATCGCGATGCCCACCGCCAGCACGCCGACGAAGAGGGTGTTGCGCGACCCGACCATCAGCTGGCTGAGCAGATCTCTGCCGAGCTGGTCGGTGCCGAGCACGTGACCCTGGTCGCCGACGCCGAGCAAGCGATCCTGCACCGACACCAGCTCGGGGTCGAAGGGCGTCCACAGGTAGGACAGGCCCGCGGTGAACACGACCAGGAGGACGATCGACAGCCCGATGATGAAGTTGGCACGTCGCCAGCGGCGGCGCTTGGCCGGGACCTCCAGCTCCGGGACGTCGAACATCTCGCTCATTCCTGACGCACCCGGGGATCGATCAGCGGATACGCGAGGTCGACCAGCAGGTTGACCAGGAGGATGAAGCCGGTGATGACGAAGGCGGCGCCCTGCACCAGCAACAGGTCGCGCCGTGTGATCGCCTGCAGGAGCATGCTCCCCAACCCGGGCAGCACGAAGACGCTCTCGATGATGACGGTGCCCCCCAGCAGTGCGGCAAGCTGCAGGCCAAGGATCGTGACGACGGGAATCGCTGCGTTGCGCAGCCCGTGCCGCCACAGCGCCTGTGTCCGGGTCAGTCCTTTGGCTCGCGCCGTGCGAATGAAATCCTCGTTGAGCACTTCGAGGACGGCGGACCGCACGTAGCGGGTGAGGATGGCTCCCTGTACGAGCGCCAGCGACAGCGCCGGCAGCACCAGAGCATGGATCGATCCCCAGAACGTCGCGCCCCACCCTGGGAAGCCGCCGGAGGGGAAGAGGTCGAACTTGACGGCAAAGAACGTCACGAACAGCAGCCCCGCCCAGAACGCGGGGATCGCGAGGCCGATCTGGCTGGCCGTCGAAACCACGGCGTCGCCGAGCCGGCGGTGCCGCGCCGCGGCGTAGACCCCGGCCGGCAGCGCGAGCAGGAGTGCGAGCAGCATGCCGAAGAAGGCCAGCGGCACCGTGATGTAGAGCCGGTCGACGATCTGGCGCCCCACCGAGAGCTGATTGATGTACGACGTCCCGAAGTCGCCTGTGAAGACGCCGCCGAGCCAGTCGGCGTACTGGACCACGATCGGCCGGTCGAGGCCCAGCTCCTTCTGCAGCTCAGCGACGGCCTCGGGCGTGGCCTGCGTCCCGAGCAGCACCGTGGCTGGGTCGCCCGGCAGCACGGACAGCACGACGAACACGACGATCGAGGCCGCCAGCAGGCTGGCGACGAAGATCGCGCCACGTCGGACCAAGAACAGCGCCAGTTCGTGTCTCCTTCAGGTGCTCGATGCTAGGAGGTCGCGGCGGGCGCACCATCCTGCAACCTTCCGCCGTTGCGTCTCGCCTCGACCATGAGGCCAAGCGACGCGGACCTCCTTCTCCTCCTTGGTCACCATGTTGGTCTCCGGGCATCCCGACCCGCTGCCGTACACCGCGGTGGTCGAGGCCGATGCAGTCCTCTCCCAGTGCGTCGAGGGGGTACCAGCGGGGTGCCCGGCAGCGTGCGCCAGGCCGCCACCGGCTGCATCACTCGGCCATCGCTCGTGCCGTTCTTCGTGCCGGTGACACCGTATCGAATCTGGCGAGCACTCGTCTTGCTCCATTCCGGGAGATCCGGTCGATCGCGCGTCGTGTCGTGACCGAGCAGGCGCTCTGCGGCGGCTCATGCCCAGCGATCGAGCACCGGACTGGAGTCGGGGAGGTCGGATCGGCCGAGGGCGGCGATTCCCTTGAAGAAGGCGGGCAGGATCACTGAGAAGAAGCGCCGCCAGTCGATGACGAGTAGCAGCACGATGGCTGCGATGGGAAGCCACCACAGCGGCGGGCGTTGATCGAGGAGCAGCCAAAGGAACCAGCCGTAGGCGATAGCTACCAGCAGCATCGAGGGGGCGGGATTGCCGGTGACCAGGGTGAGGCCGGTCAGCACCGCGATCGGGGTCAGCACCAGCCACACGGATGCGAAACCCGAGAGCCCCAGGCCGATCAGGATGGCCGCGGCGAGCGAGACGTCGATGCGGAAGTCCCAGTCACCCAAGCGGGTGTCGGTGTTGGTCGCACGGGCTATTCGGCCGTCGAGGAGGTCGGTCAGCCAGGCGACCACCACGATCACGGCGGCCGTCGGGAACGAACCCGACGCCACCGCCACTGCCAGCACCACCGCCAGCAGCACACGGCTGACAGTGAGGGCATCGGCGATCTGGGCCTTCGTCATTGGGCCACCCTTGCAGATTTCACCTGGCCCGTCGACAAGTCCTCCGACGCGATCAGTCGTTGCCGGTACCGAGTTGCTTCCTGGGTGCCGATCGGGGATGGGTGGGTGTCAGCGCTCGCCGACTCCAGCTACTCCTTCTCGAACCGTTTGCGGAGGTATGGCGCCAGACGGTCAGCCTGGGCGGCGACCACCTCAGTACTTCCCCGATGCGAATCGCCACCAGCACGAGGTCGACACGACGTGAGCAGGCGAACCGCCCGATCGCCGACGATGCTGAGCGACATCGCACACTCCATTCCGATCAGATCCGGCAGTCCTTCGAGTGGGGACGGCCGAGCACTCAACGACGTTGCGGGGGCCGGCGCACCTAGGCTCGCCGCCATGCCGACCACCTTTCTGAACGGAACGATCCTCACCATGGACGGGCGGCGTCCAATGGCGACCTGGCTCAGTGTCGATGCCGGGGTGATCTCGGCCGTCGGGAGCGGTGCCCCGGCGGTCGAGGGTGATGTCGTCGACCTCGATGGCGCCACGCTGCTCCCCGGCTTCCACGATGCCCACGTCCATCCGCCGCTCGGGGGCCTCGCGATGATCCGGTGCGACCTCCACGATCTCGCCACGCCCGCCGAATACGTCGCCGCGGTGCGCGCCTATGCAGAGGCCAACCCGGAGGAGGAGTGGATCCTCGGCGGGGGATGGGCCATGGATGCGTTTCCGGACGGTGTGGCCTATGCCGCGGACCTGGATGGCGTCGTCGCCAATCGACCCGTGCTGCTCCACAGTCGCGAGGGACATGCCGCCTGGGCCAACAGCGCAGCGCTCCGCCGAGCCGGCGTCGACGCGGCCACGCCGGATCCCTCCGACGGCCGCATCGAGCGGCACCCCGACGGATCGCCTTCCGGCACGCTTCAGGAGGGGGCGGCCGAGCTGGTCGACCGCGTCGCTCCGGCGGCGACCGTCGAAGATTACGTGCGGGCCATCGCGGCGGCCCAGGAGATGCTCCTCTCGCTGGGGATCACGTCGTGGCAGGACGCCTGGGTCACGACTCGGATGCAGGACGCCTACCTCGAGTTGGACGCCCGCGGTGCGCTGGTTGCCAGTGTGCGCGGGGCGGTGTGGTGGGACCGGGAACGCGGCGTCGAGCAGCTGCCGGAGCTCATCGAGCGGAGCCGGCGCGGCTCGCCCCGCTTCCGGCCGCGGAGCGTCAAGCTGATGGTCGACGGGGTGTGCGAGAACGGCACCGCCGCCATGCGAGAGCCATACGAGGGCACCGGCGACACCGGCCTCCAATTCATCCCCCGGGAGATCCTGCTCGAGGCGGTGCCGGCCATCATGGCGGCCGGCCTGCAGCCCCATTTTCACGCCATCGGCGACCGGGCGATACGCGACGCCCTCGATGCGGTGGCGGCGGGCGACCCCCGTCACGCCGCGGCCGTGCGGCCCCACATCGCCCACATCCAGGTGATCGACCGCAGCGACGTGCCCCGCTTCGCCGAGCTCGGGGTCGCCGCCAACGCCCAGGCCTATTGGGCGTGCAACGACGAGTGCATGACCGCGCTCACTGCACCCCGATTGGGGCCGGAGCGCACGGCGTTGCAGTACCCGTTTCGCTCACTTCTCGAGTCAGGCGCCACGCTGGTCGCCGGTTCCGACTGGTCGGTGTCGACGGCCAATCCTTTCGAGCAGATCAGGGTGGCGGTAACCCGCCGGCAGCCGCCCCACGACGAGCCGTTCCTGCCCGACGAGTCGATCTCGGTGCTGAACATGCTTCGCGCCTTCACGGCAGGCGCCGCGTGGATCAACCACGACGAGGCGCGGAGCGGATCGATCACTCCGGGCAAGGCGGCCGATCTCGTCGTCGTGGACCAGAACCCGCTGCGGACATCGCCGGAGCGGCTGCACGAGATCGAGGTCCTCGCCACGTACGTCGACGGCCGCAACGTGAAAGGCGCATCGACACGCTGACGCCGTCCGCAACAGGGAAAACACCTCCCCGAAACATCCTCGAAATGCAGCCGTGAGATCGTGCCGCCACGCAAGGAATTGGGAGGTCGAGCATGGCGGCAGGCGACATCGCCTGGGTCCTGATCAGCTCGGCGCTGGTGCTGTTCATGACACCGGGGCTGGCGCTGTTCTACGGCGGCATGGTGCGGGCGAAGAACGTCCTCAACATGCTGATGATGAATTTCTTCACCATCTCGATCGTCACCGTCGTCTGGGTGGCGGTCGGGTACACGTTTGCGTTCGGCGGCGACGGAGGCGGTTTCATCGGCACGCTCGACGACCTCGGGCTTGCCGGGCTGGAGGGTGAGGAACTGCTGTTCGCCATGTTCCAGCTGACCTTCGCCATCATCACTCCGGCGCTCATCTCCGGCGCCGTGGCGGGACGGATGAAGTTCTCGGCCTGGGTGATGTTCACTGCGCTGTGGGCGCTGATCGTCTACCCGATCGTGGCGCACTGGGCGTGGGAAGGATGGCTCGGCGAGCTCGGAGCGATCGACTTTGCCGGCGGGCTGGTGGTGCACATCAACGCCGGCGTCGCTGCGTTGGCTCTGGTGCTGGTGCTCGGGCCGCGGCGCGGGTTCGGCAAGGAGGCGTTCCGTCCCCACTCGTTGCCGCTCACGTTGCTCGGCACGGGCATCCTCTGGTTCGGTTGGTTCGGGTTCAACGCCGGGTCGGCTTTTGCGGCGGACGGCGGTGCGATCAACGCCATGGTCACCACGCAGATCGGCGCCTCGCTCGGTGCGCTCGGCTGGGTGCTCGCCGAGTGGCGCAAGACGGGCTCGCCGACGACCCTCGGTGCCGCCTCCGGCGCCATCGCCGGCCTGGTGGCGATCACGCCTGCCGCCGGTTTCGTCGGGCCCGCCGCCGCATTCGTGTTCGGGCTCGTTGCCGGCGTCGTGTGCTTCCTCGCCGTGTCGCTCAAGTTCCGCTTCGGCTACGACGACTCCCTCGACGTCGTCGGGGTCCATCTCGTCGGCGGCATCGTCGGCTCGCTGTTGCTCGGCATCCTCGCCCAGGCATCTGTCGGCGGCGTCGATGGCGCCCTGTTCGGCGAGATCTCGCTCCTCTGGTATCAGTTCGTGGGCGTGGTCGTGGTGCTGGCCTTCAGCTTCGTGGTCTCGTATGCGATCGCCAAGCTCGTCGACGCTACGGTCGGGCTGAGGTCGGACGAGCAGCAGGAAGTGGAAGGACTCGACATCACATTGCACGAAGAGCGGGCCTACGTCTTGGCCGACTCGCGCTGAGGGAGGCGTCGTGAAGCTGATCATTGCCTATATCAAGCCGTTCAAGCTGGACGAGGTGAAGGATGCCGTCAAGGCGGCAGGCGTCGCCGGAATGTCCGTCGGTGACGTCTCCGGCTTCGGCCGCCAGTCCGGGCAGACGGAGGTCTACCGAGGGGCCGAGTACGAGGTCGAGTTCGTCCCGAAGCTGCGTCTCGAGGTGCTCGTCGACGACGACCTCGTCGGGACCGTGGTGTCTGCCATCGAAGGCGCTGCCCATACGGGCAACATCGGCGACGGGAAGATCGCCGTGCTGGCCGTGGAAGAGCTGGTCCGCATCCGGACCGGGGAACGCGGCGCCGACGCCTTGTAGCGGGGGTCCGGGGGAGCCGATCGCCCGATGAGCGGGCTGACCGCCTTCGGGGAGCTGCGGGAGGAGATCCGTCGTACGCGGCTCGGTGACGGTGGTGTCGACGTTGCTGCTGCGCTGACTGCGGCTCTCGACACGGCCGTCACCGCGCTCGCCGAGCCGATCGCCGGAGAGCCGCTGGCGGTCGTGGCGGTGGGCGGATACGGCCGCGGCGACCAGTGTCTCTACTCGGACGTGGACCTCATGGTGCTGCACGCCGGGGCCGACCTGGAGCGCGCCGTCAACGCGGTGTTCTATCCGATGTGGGACGCCAACCTCAAGGTGGGGCACTCGGTGCGCACCGTGAAGGAAGCGCTCTCCGGGGCGAAGAGCCACTTCGAGACGCTCACCTCACTGCTGACGATGCGATTCGTCGCCGGAGACGCCGCCCTCGTCGCCGAGCTCGAGTCCGCACTCGGTCAATGGTTGAAAGGCAGGCCCCTGGCGACCCGTCTCGCCGAGGCCGAGCGGGAACGGCGACACGTCGATCCCTATCCGGTGATGGCAGCCGATCTGAAGAACGGCAGAGGCGGGCTCCGGACGTTCCAGGGTTTCGGATGGGAGCGGCGCCGCGCGCAGATGCAGCGACCACCGCTGTCATCGGCGGCGGCCACGGAAGCGGAAGCCGAAGCGCTCGTCGAGCTGCTCCGTATCCGCAACGCGCTCCACGCGGCTGCCGGCCGCGCCGTCGACGTCTTCGTGCAGGAGCTGCGGGACCCAGCAGCCAAGTGGCTCGGCGTCGATGTTCCGGAGCTGGCGGCGCGGCTGTGCCGCGCCCTGGAGGTCGGTGACCGGCTCGCCGAGCAGCGCTGGCCCGATCTGCTGCCCGGACACGGCGATCCGATGGTGGCCGTTGGTCGGAGGGTGTTCGGGAGAGTCACCCGGCGCTTCCGCTCGGCGGCGGCGCCGGCGACACACGACTCGCCCCTCGCCCTGGCGGTGAGGGCCGCGGCGCGTCCGGAAGGCGTGTGGCTCGACTCGGTCGAGACCGCACGTGTGCGGGCCTCGGCAGCCCACGCGTGGGAGGCGGCCGATCGCGATGCTCTGGTCGACCTGCTCTCGGCGGGGGCGCGAGGCCGTGCGGCCTTCCGTTTGCTCGACCAGCTCGGTTGGGTGGCGGAGCATCTTCCCGAGTGGCAGGTCGTCCGCGCGCTCCCGCAGCTGGCGCCGTTCCACGAGCATCCGGTGGATGCGCACCTGTGGCGCACCGTGGACGAGATGCGGCGCCTGATCGAGCGGGGAGGCGCCGACGAACGGGCCATCGCCGAAGACGTGGGATCGACGGAGGAGTTGCTGCTCGCGGCCCTCTTGCACGACATCGGCAAGGGTCACGGCGGGCGTCATGCCGAAGTGGGTGCCGACATCGCGCGGCGTTTCCTCCGCGACAGTGGGTTCGGAGCGGCAACCATTGCGGTCGTGACCAAGGCGGTCCGCCACCATCTCTTGCTCTCCGAGACGGCAACGCGTCGCGACCTGGACGACCCCAACGTGATCGCCGCGGTTGCCGACGCCGTCGAGGATCGGCACACCCTCAACGTGTTGTACCTGCTCACGATCGCCGATCTCGCGGCAACGGGACGCTCGCTGTGGTCGGCGTGGAAGGCGTCGTTGCTGCGGGCCCTGTACGGCCGTGTCGAGGCGGTGCTTGCAGGCGAGGAGGCCTCGCGTCCCGATCGTCTCGCTGCGTTGATTCGGGCGACTGCCGACCACGGGGACCACGAGGGATTGATGCAGCACGCCGCGGCGATGCCTGATGCGTACCTGGCGACGACCGACCCGGACGACGTGCTGTGGCACGCGGGCGTGCTCGAGTCGGACCCCGCCGTGGCCGACGTCGCAGTACGAGCCGGCGACATCCACGACACAGCACTCGTCGTCGGGCGCGACCGTCGCGGGTTCCTCAGGGCCGTCGCCGGAGTCTTCGCGCTCCACGGCATCTCGATCCTGAGCGCCCGCTTGTTCACCCGCCGGGACGGTACGGCGGTCGACGTGTTCCGCGTCTGCGACGACCGCACGGCGGGCTCGGTCCCGGCGGAACGCTGGGAACGGGTACGACGTGATCTCGTGGGCGCGCTCGAGGGAGCAGTCGACCTCGGGGCCCAGCTCGCCGAGCGGGCGCAGGTCTATCGCCGTGAGAAGGAGCCGAGCACGCCTGCTCGGGTCCGGCTCCCGGAGGGTGCGTCGGCGCACTACACGGTGATCGAGGTGCGGTGCGGCGACCGAGTGGGCCGCCTCGCCGAAATCGTCGAGGCGCTCTACACCGCGAACCTGGACATCGCCCTTGCCATGCTCGACACCCGGGCCGGTGAAGTGGTCGACACGTTCTACGTGCGCCGCGGAGGTCATCCCCTGCGGGGCGCCGAAGAGCAGGATCGGCTGGTTCGAGACCTGGAAACGGCGCTCACGGCGCTCACCTGAGGCGCCGCACTGGCGCCTCGCACGCGGTGCAACCCCGAAACGCGATGCGGGTCAGACGTTCTTCAAGTCGATCACCAGCGTCTGCAGGTCGGTGAAGTCGTCCAGGCCGCCCCGGCCCCAGCCGGTATCGGTACCCGCCGCACCGCCAAAGGGCTGGAACGTCTCCCAGAAATCGGTGGAGTCGTTGATCACCACGGTGCCCGAGCGGATGCGGTCGGCGTACCAGAAGGCCTTGTCGAGACTCCGGGTGAACACGGCCGCCTGGAGACCGAGCCGGGAGCGATTGGCCAGCGCCGCCGCCGCGGCGTCGTCCGGTGCCGTGAGGATCGGCAACACGGGACCGAAGGACTCCTCCTGCGACACGGCCGACTCTTCGGGGACACGGTCGATGATGGTGAAGTCGTAGTAGAGATCGGTGGGGTAGCCGGCCGCCCGGCCGCCGCCCATGAGGACCTCGGCGCCGCGCTCGCGAGCATCGGCGATGTGGCGATCCATCTTCATCGCCGTCGGCTCGTTGTTGAGCGGCCCCATGTTGGTGGCCTCGTCGAACGGATCGCCGAGGCGCACCACTTTGGCCGCCTCCAGGGCGCGGGCGACGAACTCGTCGTGCACGGCGTCGACGACGATCACCCGCTCGGTGGCACAGCACACCTGGCCGGCGTTGTAGTAGGCCCCGTAGACCGCAGCCTCGGCGGCGGCGGCGACGTTGGCGTCGTCCGTCACGATGGTCGGCCCGTTGCCGGACATCTCCATGATCGACCGCTTGATGCCCATCTGGGAGATGATGCGCCGGCCCGTTTCCGAGGAGCCGGTGAAGCCGATGCCGTCGACGCCGTCGTGGGTGACGAGCATCTCGCCGATGTCGCCCTCGCCGGGGATGATGGAGACGAGGCCCTTGGGAACACCCGCAGCCTCAAAGGCTTCGGCGAGCTTCAGCAACGCCCACGAGGTGTGAATAGGTGGCTTGACGATGACCGCGTTGCCGGTGGCGAGACCCGGACCGACATACTCCAGCGGGATCGTCACCGGGAAGTTCCACGGGGTGATCGCCGCCCACACCCCGACGGGACGGTGGAACGTGAACATCCGCTTGTTGCGGTCCGAGGTCGGGATCACCTCGCCGGAGAGACGCTTCACGTCCTCGGCCGCGTTGAAGAAATACTCGTTCGCTTCCGTGATGTCGTCGAAGGACTCGGCGTGGTACGGCTTGCCCTGCTCCATCGTCTGGATGCGGGCGATGTCCTCGATGAGTGGCTCGATGGCGTCGGCGATGGCGTGACACAGGTCGGCGCGCTCGATCGCCGACCAGTGCCGGAAGTCGTCCTGGGCATCGCGGGCTGCGGCGACCGCCCGATCGATGTCGTCCTTGCTCGCGATCGGGATGTCGGCGATGTGCTCGCCCGTCACGGGGGAGACGAGCTCGTAGGCCCGGGAACCCGTGCCCTCGGTCCACTCGCCGGCGATGTAGAGCTGCAGAGTCTCGGCCATCCGTGGTCTCCATATCGTGTAACGCCGTTGTATGACGGTGTTACAGTACCACCATGACCGCCGGCTCGCTCGCGCAGGCTGCAGCTCTTCCACTCTGGTGGGATGGCGTCGACTTCGGCGTGCCCAGCGCCCTCCAGGAGGATTGCGACGTCGACGTCGCAATTGCAGGGGGTGGCTTCACCGGACTCTGGACGGCGTATGCGCTGACCGAACGCGATCCATCGCTGCGCATCGCGATCGTCGAAGCTCGGCATGTCGGCTTCGGCGCATCCGGGAGGAACGGCGGCTGGTGCTACGACGGATTTGCCGCCGGGCTGCACCGCATCGAGGAGATGTCGGATCTCGCCACGGCACGAGAGTTCGGTACGGCGCTGCGTCAGACGGTGGGAGAGATCGCCGCTGCGGTCGAGAGAGAGCGGATCGAATGCGACTTCCACAAGGGCGGCACGGTCGAGTTTCTGCGCAACGGCGGCCAGGTACAGCGAGCGGTCGAGGATGTCGAAGCACACCGGCGCTACGGCTGGACGAAGGATGAGTTCCGCATCCTGGGCGGCGAGGAGGCGCAGGACATCGCCCGCGCCGACGGGGTGCGCGGGGCGCTGTGGTCGGCACACACCGCGGTGATTCAGCCCGCCAAGCTCGCCGTCGGTCTCGCTGCCGCACTGCGGGCCCGCGGGGTCGCGATCTACGAGAACACCCGCGTCGTCGATATCCAGCCGGGCCGGCTCGAGACGGCCGACGGCGCCGTCGTGAAGGCCGGGGTCACCGTCCGGGCGCTGGAGGGCTACACGGCGGACCTTGGCGGGCACCATCGAACGCTGGCGCCGCTGTACTCGCTCATGGTCGCCACCGAGCCCCTCTCGGACGATCTGTGGAGTGAGATCGGCCTCGCCGACCGGCAGACATTCGGGGACTTGCGGCATCTCGTGGTCTACGGGCAGCGCACCGCCGATGGTCGGGTTGCGTTCGGCGGGCGCGGGGCTCCCTACAGCTTCGGCTCCCGCATCCGTGCGAATGCGGAATTCCCGGTAGCGGCTTTCGAACCCGTTCGGACGGCGCTCGTCGAGCTGTTTCCCCAGCTGCGCGAGGCGGCCATCAGCCACCGCTGGGGCGGTGTGCTCGGCGTGGGTCGCACGTGGTTCCCGACGGTGCACTTCGACCGGGCAACAGGCCTGGCGAGCGCCGGGGGCTACGTAGGGTCGGGTGTGGCCGCCACGAATCTCGCCGGACGCACGCTCGCCGATCTCATCACGGGGAACGAGACCGGGCTCACCCGCTTTCCCTGGATCAATCACCGGGTGCGGAGGTGGGAACCCGAGCCGTTCCGCTGGCTGGGAGTCAATGCGGCGCTGCGGGTGATGTCGAGCGCCGATCGTGTCGAAGACCGCAGAGGAGCGCCGGCACGGCGGGCTCGCTGGCTATGGCAGCTGGCCAAGCGATGAAGATTCGAGAAGAGAGGGCGACATGAGCATCCAAGGACCTGAGACTGCGGCTTGGTTCGACCGCGCGTTCGGCGCATTGGTGAACGGCGTGTCGAGCGGGTGGCGCTACTGGGGTAGGGACGACACGATCGTCATCGCTCGTGGTGAGGGCGGCCACGTCTACGACTCCGACGGCAAGCGCTACATCGACTTCCACTGCGGCTTCGGACCGGTGATCCTCGGTCACGGCCACGAGGGTGTCGCAGCGGCCGTCGCGGACGCGATCGCCCAGGGCACGACGTATGCCTTCACTCAGGAAACCGAGATCGTCGCCGCCGAGACGATCAAACAGGCTGTGCCGTGGATCGAGCGGTTGCGCTTCACGAACACGGGCACCGAGGCGACGATGCATGCCATCCGGCTTGCCCGTGGGTTCACCGCGCGGGACGTGGTCGTGAAGTTCGAGGGCACCTATCACGGGGCGCACGACTACGTCATGTGGTCCACCCCGGGGGATCAGGCGTCGAGCCTGGGGTCGCCGTACCGTCCGGTGCCCGTGGCGATGAGCTCCGGCATGCCCGGTGCGATCTCCCCCTTGATCCTGACGATGCCCTTCAACGATCTGGAGGCGATCAACCGGCTGTTCGCCGACCACGGCAGCCGCATCGCGGCGCTGATCGTCGAGCCGATGCTGGGGAATGCCATGGGTATCCAGCCGGCCGCAGGATTCCTGGAAGGGCTTCGCTCGCTGTGCAGCAGGTACGGCGCGATGCTGATCTTCGACGAGGTCAAGACCGGCTTCCGCATCGCGGTGGGCGGGGCGGCCGAGAGGTACGGCGTGACGCCAGACCTGGCGACCTTCGCCAAGGCGCTCGGCAACGGGGTACCGGTTGCGGCCATCGCCGGTCGCGGTGAGGTGCTCGAGGGCTGGGCGCGTGGCGGCATCGTGCAGGCCGGTACCTACTCGGGGAATTCCATCTCGGCCGCGGCAGCCCATGCCACCGTCACCGAGCTGATGACCGGAGCGCCCCTGGCGCAGATCGAGCGCATCGGCGCCGCTTTGATGGACGGGACGGCGAAACTGCTTGCCGACAAGGGGGTCGCCGCCACCGTCCAGGGTGTCCCCGCCATGTTCGGGTTCTACTTCGGCGAGGGAGACGAGCCCGGCGACTACCGCGGCACGTCGGACCACGACGAGAGCTTGTACGAGCGCATCGTGATGGGCATGATCCGCCGCGGCGTCATGCCGTCTCCGGACGCGCTCGAACCCTGGTTCCTCTGCGCCGCCCACGACGACGAGGACGTGGCGACGACGCTCATGGTGTTCGAAGAAGCACTCGACGAGGCCCTCGGCTGATGCCGATCCAGGTCGACGTCGCCGGCCGCAAGGCCGCCATCGCCGAGGCCACCTTCAGGGTTGCGGCCCGGGACGGCCTGCGCGGGGTCACGATCCGATCCGTTGCCGCCGAGATGGGCGCGTCGACCACCGTGATCACCAACTACCTGCCGACGCGGGCGGACGTTCTGATCAATGCCATCGACCTCCTGGGAGAGGAGTGGCTCACGGAGCTCGAGGGCATCACCGCGACGTCGGAAGGTGAGGCGGCGCTGCGTCGGGTGATGCGTGCGGCCGTCGATTGGGACGAGGCCGCCCTGCTCAGCAATCACTTCTGGGTGGCGGTGCTGGCTTCGCCGGTCCGATCGCCCGAGATCGATGAGAAGCTCACGGCTGCCGCGAATGCCGTCCATGCGGTCTTGGAGAGGCTCGCCGAGCAATGCGGTCATCCGGACCCGTCGGGTGCGGCCGACTTGCTCTTCATGGTCGCCCAGGGGGTGTTCGTCTCGACCGTCGAGTCGCCACGAGAGTGGACACCGCACCGAGCGACGGCGATCGCAGATGCCGCCGTCGATGCCGTCGTTGTCGCTGCGGCGCAGACGTAGCGAGGGTCTGCGCCGAATGCCTTTGTGTTCTCGTCCTCGCCCCGGCTCACCGGCCCAGCTTGCGCTCCGCCATGCCGTTGAGGATCTCGAGGACACAGCGATTGGCCAGATAGGCGGTGACCTCGCCCGGGCCGTCGTACGGCGGCGACACCTCAACGATGTCGGCGCCGACGACGTTCAGGTCGCGGCCGAGGCGGCGCAGTGTGTCGAGCAGCTCTCGGGACGTGAGCCCGCCCGGCTCGGGTGTGCCGGTGCCCGGAGCCATGCCCGGGTCGACGACGTCGATGTCGACGGAGAGGAACACCGCCTCGGCGCCCGCGGTGGCGTACGCCACTGCGTCGTCGA
>JBFFFX010000010.1:0-17558 GCA_041557775.1 Acidimicrobiia bacterium
CGACTTCCGGCGGGCGAGGAGTTCGGGGACCCGTCAGCTCCGATCGGGGTGCTCGGCACCGGGATGGAGGCGGGGGTGCTTCGCGAGGCGGCTTCGTACCTGGCCGAGAGCGGCGTCCCGGTGGCGGGCCTGATCCCGCGGACCTTGTGGCCGGTACCCCTCGACACCGTACGGTTTCTCTCCTACCGGCGGCACACCTACATCGTGGAGCACAACGCAACGGGACAGCTCGCCGGGCTGCTGCGCCACGCCGGCATCCACGGTGACGGGCTGCGCAGCGTCCTTCGCTACGACGGTGAGGCCTTCGGTCCCCGGGAGCTGGCCGAACTCATCGCGGCGCGGGAGCGGCCATGACGGCGACCTTCGCTCCTGCGATCCCGATCTGGTGCGCCGGCTGCGGCGACTATGCCGTTCGCAACAGCCTCGAACGCACCTTGCACCGCCTGGGCATCCCCTCCCACGAGACGATGATCCTGGCCGGCATCGGATGCTCGGGAACGATCCAGAACACGATCCTCGCCAACGGTTTCCACGCCCTGCACGGACGGGTGCTGCCCACCGCCACCGGCGTCGCCCTCGCCAACCCGGCGCTGACGGTCGTGGCCGCGGGCGGCGACGGGGACGGCTATGCCATCGGCGCCGGCCACCTGGTGCACACGTTCCGCCGCAACCCCTCGCTCACCTACCTGCTGATGAACAACGGCACGTACGGGCTCACCAAGGGCCAGCCGTCGCCCACCAGCGACCTCTTCGCTGAGGAGGGCGGCGACGGCCTCGACGGGATCCTGCTCGGTCTCTCGATGGCCCCGGCGACGTTCCTCGCCCGCGCCTATTGCGGATGGATCGAGCAGCTCGATCGGTTGATGGCGGCGGCGCTCGAGCACGCCGCAGCCCGGCGCGGCTTTGCCTTCCTCGAGGTGATCTCCCCCTGCGTGACGTACCAGGACGTCTACCCGAAGATCGACGGCCGCCTCCGGGACTTCGACGCCGACCCCGACCACGACGCCACCGACCGAGCCGCCGCGTTCGCGCGCTCGCTGGAGGCCCGGGAAGCGGGCCGCGTGCCGGTCGGGTTGATCTACCGCAACCCTTCCGCCGGGGCTGCGCCTGCTCCCGCCGCGCCGGCACACGCCGACGTTTCGCCGGACCGTCACCTCGGCACCTACGCCGCGATCAAGGCGACGTACCGCACCTGACCGGCAACGTCACCAGGCGCCGGACCGCAACGAGTCACGACGATGCCGTGGGCACCGGAACCGCGACGCAGACGGTGACCGTGTCCCGGAGCGATCCGGCCCTGTCTCCGGGTCACACCGGCGCCTTTCGCCCCTAGCTCGCAGCGACGAGCGGCGAGACGATGAAGCCTGACGAATGCGGTCGTCCCCAGCCTGACTGGAGGCTCGGAATGCGGAATCGAGAACCCGTCGACGTCACTCCCCGGCCACGGTCCGACCTGAAGCACCACCGCGTCGTGGTGTCGCGTCGCGGCGGACCGGAGGTTCTCCAGCTCATCGAGGAGGACGCCCCGACACCTGGCCCGAGCGAGGTCCGCATCGAGATGCTCGCGGCCGGCGTGTCGGCGTACGACCTGATGCTTCGCGCCGGACGGTTTCCGGGGTTTCCCAAGCCGCCCTTCACCCCAGGCGTCGACGTCGTGGGCATCGTCGACCGGCTCGGCGAGAACGTGACGACCGTGACGGAAGGACAGTTGGTCGCCGCGATGATGTTCTCCGGCAACGGCGGATACGCAGAGTTCGTCTGCGTGCCGGAGGGCGAGGTCGTGCCCGTTCCCGAAGGCGTGGATCCCGCCGAGGCGGTCTGCATGGTGGCCAACTACCTCACCGCATACCGCGTGTTGCACGAGGACGCCAAGGTCGAGGCCGGCGAGCGCATCCTGGTACACGGCGCCGCCGGCGGGGTCGGGACGGCGTTGCTCCAACTGGGCAAGCTCGCCGGCCTCGAGATGTACGGAACGGCTTCGCAACACAACCACGAGCTCGTATCCACCCTCGGCGCGACACCCATCGACTACCGCAACGACGACTTCGTGGCTCGGATCCGCAGCCTCACCGGCGACGGCGTCGATGCGGTGTTCGACCCGATCGGCGGCGCCCGCCAGCTGTGGCGCTCCCATCGCGTGCTCCGCAAGGGCGGGCGCCTGGTGTGGTTCGGCGTCTCGGCATCGTCGAGACAGGGCATGAAAGTCATCCCGCTGAGCTTGGCGACCCGCACTGCGCTGGCGCTCATACCGGACGGGCGGCGCGTCCCGCTCAGCCGTGATCCAGGCACCGCGTGGTCGCGCACGATCCTCGCCGAACTGCTGGATCTGCTGGCTGCGGGCAAGCTCAAGCCGCTGGTGGCAGATCGCATCCCCTTGGCGGAGGCCTCCCGCGCCCACGAGTTGTTGGGGCGCGGCGGCCATGCCGGCAAGATCGTGCTCATCCCGAATCCGTAGCGCTCCGATCCTGGAGACCGGCATCACCCCAGAGTGCATGGATCGACGCGGCTAACGTCCCGGACGATGGCCCTCCCCGACGGAATCGTCGCCTTCGTCAAGCGAGACTGCCCGACCTGTGTGCTGGTGGAGCCGGTCCTCGGCGAGATGGAAGCCGCCGGCGCCCTTGCCGCGGTCTACAGCCAGGACGATCCCGCTTTCCCCTCCACGGTGACCGCGGTCGCCGACGACACCGAGCTCGAAGCGAGCTGGCGACACGCGATCGACACCGTGCCCACGCTGTTGGTCGTGTCCGGCGGTCGGGAGACGGCGCGGGTCGTCGGGTGGTCACGGGAGGAGTGGGTCGGGCTCACCGGACTGCCGGACCTCGGAGCCGGCCTCGACGTCGATTTCCGGCCGGGCTGCGGGTCACTGAGCGTGGATCCCGACCGGGTCGCGCTCCTCGAAGCCACGTTCGGCGATGGTCTCAGCAGCCGCCGGATCGAGTTCGCCTCCGCCGAGGATCCCATCGAGGCGATGTACGACCGCGGCTGGAGCGACGGCCTCCCGCTCGTTCCACCGACCCCGGAGCGGGTGGCGCGCATGCTGTCGGGCACCACTCGGGACCCGGGCGAGATCGTCGCGGTCGTGCCGCCGAACCTCGTCGAGTGCTCGGTCGAGAAGGTGGCCATCAACGCCGTCATGGCGGGCTGCAAGCCCGAGTACCTGCCGGTGGTACTCGCCGCGGTGCAAGCAGCATGCACCGACGCCTTCAACATGCACGGCCTCCTGGCGACCACGATGGCCGTCGGACCTGTCCTCGTCGTCAACGGGCCGATCCGAGCCGCGATCGAGATGAACTCCGGGATGAACGTGCTCGGCCAGGGCAACCGCGCCAACAGCACGATCGGGCGGGCGCTCCAGCTCGTGATCCGCAACGTCGGCGGCGGCGTACCCGGCGGGGTCGACCGCTCGACCCACGGCAACCCGGGCAAGCTCGGGTTCTGCTTCGCCGAGGACGAGGAGGGCTCGCCGTGGCCGTCGCTGGCGCAGAGCCGCGGCTACGACGCCGGCACCAGCACCGTGACGCTGTTCCCCGGCGAAGGACCGCGCATCGTGGTCGACCAGCTCACCCGCACCGCCGAGGGTCTGGCGGCGAGCTTCGGTGAGGCGCTCATCGCCACCAATCACCCCCGGCTGGTTCAGGTGACCGAGGCGATCTTGATTGTCTCCCCGGAGCACGCCGCCCGGTTTCGGGAGGCGGGGTGGTCCCGGGAGCGGACCACCGAGGCGATCCTCGCGGCGACGGTCCAGCGGGTGGAGGACATCCGCCGCGGGACGGGCGGCGTGGGCGAGGGCGTTCCGGCGACCCTCGTTGCCGAGGAGGTCGCCAAGTTCCGACCCGACGGGCTGCACCTGGTTCACGCCGGCGGCACGGCAGGGTTGTTCTCTGCGATCATCGCCGGGTGGATCGCCGGCCCCGCCGGGAGCCAGATGGTCACCAAGGAGATCGAACCGTGAGCACCCTCGTCCTCGACCCGACGTCGGAGACGGGCACGGCAGCCCGCGCCCGCAACGAACGGCTGCCGTCGCTGGCCGGGAAGACGGTCGGGCTCCTCGACATCAGCAAGCCGCGGGGAAACGTGTTCCTCGACCGCATTCAGGAGCTGTTGGAGCGCGACGGCGCAACGGTACGCCGCTACGCCAAGTCCACGTTCGCCAAGCCGGCCCCGGTCGACCTGCGCCACGAGATCGCGGTGCAGTGTCATGCGGTCATCGAAGCCCTCGCCGATTGAGGGAGCTGCACGTCGTGCAGTGTGCACGACATCAGCGACCTGGAGCGGCGAGGCCTTCCGGCCGTCTTCGTCGCCTCTCGAGAGTTTGCCGGTGCCGCCGAGACGCAGGCGGCGGCCCTCGGCTTCGACGCTGCCCGGGTCTTCACCGAGCACCCCATCCAGGACCGCACCGACGACGAGATGCGGGCGATCGCCGACACGGCCTACCCGGACCTCGTGGCGGCGTTGACCGCCGGCTGACGCCTCGCGGGCGTGACGCCGCGCCGCCGTCTGCGCGGGTCAGCGCGCGGCGAAGGGGCGGCCGATCTCCGGAGTCGGGTCGATGCCGATGCTGCGGAGGTAGCGGCGGCGCGCTTCGTCGAGCTCCCGCACCGTGTCGGCGTCCGCATCGGTGAGGATCAGAGCCGGCCCGCAGCGGAGCTCCTCGGGAATCCCGGGCTCGAACCGCCACCACGCCTGGGGCATGCCCCACAGGTTCCAGCGCTTCATGAACCGTTCCTTGACCCGAGCCCATTGGGCCTCGGCCTGTTCGAGCGAGCCGAAGGACCCGATCATCTCCTCATCGCTGCCGAAGGTGAAGACCTGGTAGTGGACGAACGTGAGGTCCGAGCTCTCGACGTTGCGGCGCATGCCCTCGAGCGTAGGCGCTCTCGCTGAGGCCAACGGCCGCGGACGGCCGCCGCCGCACCGGGGTAGTCCCGGCTACTCCCCCACGAGGCCGTCGATGGATTCCCGAATCAGGTCGGCGTGACCGTTGTGCCGGGCGTACTCCTCGATCATGTGGACGAGGATCCAGCGCAGGCTGGGCGACTCGCCGCCGGGCCAGGCACGCGTCGCCCGCTGGTCGAGCCCGCCGCGCGCCAGCGCGTCGGCGACCGCGGCGCGACTCCGTTCGACGGCGGTGCGCCACAGCGCATACAGCTCGTCCGCCGGGTCATCGGCGGCCGAGTGCCAGTCCCAATCGGGGTCGTTGCTCCAGTCCACGGCGTTCCACGGTGCCGCTCGCTCCCTGCCGGCCAGCCAGCGCCCGAACCACGCGTCCTCGACGTACGCGAGGTGCTTCAGCAACCCGCCGAGCGTCACCGTGGAGACACCGACGGTCCTCGCGAGCGCCGCGGCGTCCAGGCCCCTGCACTTCCATTCCAACGTCGCTCGCTGGTAGTCGAGGAAGCCCAGCAGCGTGGTGACCTCATCGGCGGCCAGGGGCGGCTCCGGCCTGCCGTGTTCGTCGAACTCGACCATCTCGTTCCTCGCTCTCAGGCTCGTCTCGCGGTCGACGGAGCGACACTACCGGCGAGCACCATCGCCGGGGATGGGCGCGGGCTCGTCCTCGCCGGCGATCAGATCGTGCACCGCCTCCACGAAGAGGTCGGCGTCGAACTCGTGACCGAAGCAGACCGCCGCGTTCCGGCGCCTGCCTGCGGAGGTCACGATCTCGAGGCCGGGGCCGAGCGCAACCAGCGTCACCCAGACGCCGAGCAACAGAAGCGGCAGCGCCAGCCACCACGGCACGAGAGCGAACGGCAGGCCGATCAGCAGCACACCGATCGTCAGACGCACCGGCCGCGGCGTCGATCGGCGGAGCCGCAGCGAGGAGAGCTCTCCCAGCGGCACCGCGAGCCGGCGGGTGCCGAGGGGCACGATGCCGAGCAGCGTGCGAGGCCGCTCCCATCGCAGCTCGCCGTCCTCCACGCCGAGGCGCACCCGCAGGTAGCGGGTCAACCCGTGCTGCGGGAGGAGCAGTGGCGGAAGCTCCGCCGGGAGAACGCGCCCGGTCCTGGGACCGATCACCCTCGCCTCCGTCGTCTCCACGCTCCCGTTCACCGGACTCCCCAGTGCGCCTCGGCAACCCGGCCGCAGAACGACCGGCGGCCGCCACCCCTATCCAACTGAGCGGGCCGATCCCCGCACAGAGCCATCCGGCCCCAATGACGACACCCGGCCGGCCGCACACGACCGCGTCGCGCTCATCCGGGCGCAGGTGAGATCGGTCGCGGCCTCCGGACCGCAGGACGGGCCGACGCCCGCGCCGGGCGCATGCCGAACAGCGTGCGGAGCCACGGCACCCGGCGCACGCCCTCGTACGCGGCGAACGTGGCGGCAACCCCCGCCGCCAGGAGCACCACCCATTGCACAGGCCAAGCGGCGTCCAGCCGGATCACGTAGAAGCCGATGATCACGATCGCCGTCTGGTGAAGGATGTAGACGGGGTACGACCCTTCGGCGAGGTACGCCAACGCCGGCGAGGGACGATCGAGATAGCGTCGTCCGAGACCCAGCAATCCGACGATGACCAGCCACCTGCCCGTCATTCCAGCGAGGTTGACGGCGGTGAGGCCGAGCGACGGGTCGGCCAGCGAGTCGCGGAGTTGCCAGCTCGCCGTCCACCAGATACCGACGCCGACCCCTGCGGTGATCGCCGCCCATCGGAAGCGCTCGGCGACCTCCATGAACCGGGGCGTTCGCATCGCCAGGTACCCGAACAGGAAGAAGACCAGGTAGTAGAAGACGTTCTTCCCCGCGGCGGCAGGGAGACCCTCGGCGAGAAAGATGATCAGCCCGGCGAGCAGCCACCCCGCCGGGTGCGAGAGCCATCGCCCGAGCCGGGCCAGCGCGCCGGGTCGGTGGTGATCCCGCACCAGGAGCGGCAGCAGTGCCAGCGCGATGACGAAGAGGACGATGATGAACCACAGGTGTCCGATGCCGAACCCGCCGTAGTAGTCGCCGCCGTCCTTGATGTTCCACTCGAGGAAGTCACCGCTCGCGAGGTAGTGCAGATACGACTCCTGGTACCCGGAGTTGAAACGACCGCCGTACCAGGTCTGGGGCGGGATCAAGATCAGGACCCCGAAGAGGAAGGGAACCAGGAGACGGCGAATCCGTTCGGTCGCGTATTGGCGGCGAGACCTCCGCCCCAGGGCGAGGTACGTCGACGCCCCGGCGAGGAAGAACAGGAGCGGCATGTGCCAGCCGTCGATGAACGACAGCACGCGACCTGTCGCCGTCGACAACTCCGGAGCCTTGGCGTAGAACGGCTCGCCCGCGTTGAAGAGCCGGGTCGTGTGGAAGGGAAACAGGAGCAGCACCGCAAGCACCCGGAGCCAGTCGATGTAGTGCAGCCGTCGCGATGCCATGCGGCCCCCGATCTGTAGCGGCCACCCTCGATCGTCTGCCCGCCGAGGCGACCGGCGATAGGGGCGAATTTCCCTGCACCGGCCCCGTCGTCGAGACTCCCCGTGCCGTGCCCCCTTCGCGCCTCGAGAGAGCGGGACGTGGTTGTGTTCGGCTCGATGCAAGGAGGCGGCGGCGGGTGGTGGCTCTTGGGGTAGGTTTCCGCTTTCACCGCCAGACCGAAAGGAACGCAGGATGCGCACAGTGCTTGCCCAGACCGCAGGTCTCACCGACGCCTGCGGGTCGGAGCCGAGCCTCCTGTGCGAGCTCGTCTACGACCTCAGCGACAGCGAGGTGCTGGCCAAGGCCTCCGATTGGCTCCTTCGGCCCTTGAAGGTCGTCTTGATCCTCGTCATCGCCTACTTCGCCGTCCGCCTCGTACGGTCGGCGGTCGACCGGATGGTGTCCAAGCTGCTGGCCGACCAGGAGGCCAAGGCGGCCGCCGCGGACGCCGCGGCGCCCACGGGCGGCGATGAGGCCGGGTGGGGTCCACTTGCTGCGCTACAACGTCACGCAGCCCGCCAGGCCGAACGCGCGGCGCTCCAAGCCGAGCGCGGTCGGCAGCGGGCCCAAACCCTTGGAGCGGTCCTCAAGAGTCTTGCCGCCTTCACCATCTTCGTGCTGGCGGCGTTGATGGCGTTGGGCGAGTTCGACATCAACCTCGGACCCCTCATCGCCAGCGCCGGCATCGCCGGCATCGCACTCGGCTTCGGCGCCCAGAGCCTCGTGAAGGACTTCCTCTCCGGGATCTTCATGCTGGTCGAGGACCAGTTCGGCGTTGGGGACATCGTCGATGTGGGTGAGGCTTCGGGAGTCGTCGAAGGGGTCAGTCTCCGAACGACGAGGATCCGTGACGTCAACGGCACGCTGTGGCACGTCCCAAACGGCGAGATCCGGCGCGTCGGCAACAAATCCCAGGAGTGGGCGCGGGCGGTGCTCGACATCGAAGTCGCCTACGACACCGACATCGAGCACGCCGCCAGGGTCATCAAGGAAGTCGCCGACGCGCTGTGGCACGACGCGCTGGAGAACGCCACCGTCCTCGAGGAGCCCGAGATCTGGGGCGTGGAGCAGTTTGGTGCCAGCGCCATCGCCATCCGGCTGGCGGTCAAGGTGGAGCCGGCCGAGCAGTTCGCCACGGCCCGGGAGATCCGGAGACGACTGAAGGCCCGTTTCGACGAGGAGGGCATCGAGATCCCCTTCCCCCAGCGGACGGTGTGGGTGCAGCACGTCGATCAGCCATCCCAGCAAGCTCGTCCCGATGTCGCCTCGGACGAGTCGCTGCTGCGGCCTGCCGGGGCGCCCGAAGAGGCCGAGTGACGCTTGGCGCGTTCGTGAGCGACCGATCGTGGAGCGCAACGGCCGCCCGGCCCGCGGGGACCGCGAAGCGGTCGAATGTAGAGACAAGTTCGAGGGCCCGGTCGATCCCGAATGGCCGGCCGCCGACCCACAACGCCTCCGAGGAGCAAAGCGGACGACCACAATGCGCTGGCAAGACCAGAGAATCACAGAGAGGACCAAGATGCAAAGGTACGCGTCTTCACTGCTCGTAGTTCTCGCCGTGCTCGCTACCGGATGTGGATCTGCGGATACTGCTGACCCAAACGCGAGCCCTCCTGCGACGTCGACCCCCACCACACCAGAGCGAGAGGGCGACTCGCCGGCCCCGTCGCCCGAAGCGGTGGATGACGACCCGCGAGCACCAGCCGCAGACTCCGGCGAACCGAGCGGAACCGATCCGAGTTCCGCCACCCCAACCCCCTCCGAAGACGGGTCCTACCTCGGCGGGCTGCTCTCGGTCGAGATCGACTTCGACCGCTTCTGTCAGTTCGTCGCCGCGTACGGCGACAGGCTCGCCAGCACCGTCGGCATGGTGTGGGATCCGGAGCGAGCCGGTGACGTCCGGCAGGGCGCACGCGAGTGCTTTCTGTTCGGCATCGAATACCCCGACGGCTCCCACGACGGAGACTTCCTCGCCGTCGTCGTCGCCCCCGACGCAGTGACCTCGCCCATGCTCTACGCCTCGCAATTCGCCGAAGAGGAGGGAGCTGTCATCCCGGGCCGAGACGTCGTGTTCTACGTCGACCTCCCCCGTCAACCGCACATCGTGTTCGCGTTTGGCGACTACGTCTTCGACGTGTTCGCAGAGGTCGACCCCTGGGTGCTCGAGGCGAAGGATCTCGAGCCGACGGTCGACACACTGGTTCTCGGCCTATTGGGCCTGATACCGCCCGGAGACGACTCGGCCGGCGTGGTCGAACCCTGAGACCCACCGGGAGTTGGAACCGACCGAGCGAAGGCCGCACCACAAGGGCCGCGTACGCGGCTCCGAGACGCTCTTGGCGAAGGACAGAGCCTCAACGGTCGAGATGGCGCGGCATCTTCCGGGCGGGGACAGACGCCCACCGCTAGGGTCCGATCGCCACCCGGGTCCGCTCGGTGCAAAGTCCCGGCGGCGTCCGGGGGGCTGCACGAGGGAGGATGTCCGGCAATGAAGAGAGTCTCGATACTCACGGCCGTGTTCGTCATCACGGCTGCCGCCTGCGGCGGATCGACGTCGGAAGGTACCGGGACCTCCGACGAGCCACGGCCGGCCGCCACGTCACCAGACTCCCCTGCTGCGGACCCAGCCGAGACTACGACCACCGCTCAGGAGGCCCCGCCCGCAGATGGCCCGGCTCAGGGGCGCGCCATGGTCACGATCGGCGATGCCTCGTTTGCCTTCACCATGACCGGGCTCGGCTCGTTGTGCATAGCATTGATGGGAACCACGAGCATGGGGGCCGGGACACTGGCCGATGCCGACGGCAACGAGATCCAACACGAAGGCGCCCGCGCCGCCACGTTCGGCTACACCTTGTATGCCGACGGTGCCGCCGGCGCCGATCCCCCACCGACCATCGAGGTGAACGACAACGTCACCGGGTCGCATTGGGTCGCCGGCCCCGAGACACCTGGTTCCGAGATCCGATCGGTGTCGGTCCGGGGGTCGTCGACCAGCGGTGAAGCACTGTTCGTCGATGTTGCAGGCAACGGAACACCAACGCCGGGTACCTTCCAGGTCACCTGCGAGGGGTAGACGTCGAAGGGAACCGGACATGGATTGCCTCGCCGAAGGGATGTCGGCGATGCGACCGGTGCCCATGACACCGTGGCGACCCACGTCACACTCACTTGCGACCTCGAACCGACCTGAGCCACGGCTGCCCGAAGGCGCCGCAGCCGTCGGCGTGGGCCGGAGCGACCACCACGCTCGGCGACGGTTCAGGCGTGCCGGTGCAGGAAGTCCTGCAACTCATCTTCGGTGGGGCTGTCGAGTACACCCGGCACACGCTGACACACGAGCGCCGCCACCCCGCTCGCCGTGGCGACGAGGCGCTCGTCGTCGTACCCGCGCAGCATCCCGTAGATGATCCCGGCCCGGAAGCTGTCCCCCGCACCGGTCGAATCACGCGCTTCCACCGAGAACGGCGGGTAGTGCTTCGGCTGCCCGCCTCGCCGCCCGTAGACGGCCGGCTTGCTCCCCCGGGTCAGGATCACCAGCCCCGGGCACTGATCCGCGTAGGCGGCGAACACCTCGAGCGGATCGGACGTCTCGAACGTCCTGGCGGCGAACTCCTCCGCGATGACCACCGCCTCGGCGCTCCGGGCGATCTCGGAGTCGGGAGCCGTGTCCACGGTGACGTACGGAGTGCCGGTCTCTGCGCACCACCGGGCGGCCTGCAGGGACGCATCGAGAAAGAACGGATCCAGACACACCACGCGGCTCACGCCGATGTCCTCTCGCGACGGGAAGCTCCAGGCGGCATCGGCAAGGAGTTGGCGGTACGTTCCGAGCACTGTACGGTCGCTCCCGGTGGCCAGCACGAACTCGGTCACAGAAGAAACGTCGCCGTCCACGTCGATAGCACTGCAGTCCACGCCGACGCCCGAGAGTATGCCGAGCGTGCGCGCCGACAGATCGTCGCTGCCGAGCTTGTTCCCACTGAGCTTGGTGGTGACACCGAGGCGGGCCAGCACGTATGCGCCCCCTGCGGCCTCTCCCCCGAGCGAGGGATACACCCCGGCGATCTCGGCATACCCACCGGCCGACGGGACGTCGTCGCTCAGCTCGATCAGCGTGCTGGGGGCAATCACCCCGTAGGCGTACACATCATGCATGTCGACTCCTGAGAAGCGCACCAGGCCTGGCGCTGCCGAGACCGCGGATAGTTGACTCCACTCTATGGCCGCCGACGATGCAGGGTCGGGCCCTCAGGGCGAGGACGCGACCTCGGCGAGATAGGCGATGGCCTCGTCGAGGACGCCGGCGAACGAGGCATCGCCGATCGTTGGGGTGCTTCTCCCCGTATCCCCGACCGACCGGATGGCCTCGCTCAACAGGCTCGTCGACCGGTCGGCATCGAAGGGCGGGTCGACGTAGCCGATGCGCCGCAGCTCCCCATCTGCGGTGACGAGGAACCGGACGGCCAGGTCACCTCGACCACTGGCGAGGGCGATCCGTCCGGCGGTACGAAGACCTCGCAACATGTGGTCGACCTGCCGGACACGCTCTCGGAGCACCTCCAACCCCTCTGCGACGGACCGCGCAGCGTCGAAGAGGTCGCCCTTCTCCAAGAGCGCACCGCCGATGACGAGCGCCGCTTCCCCGTGCTTGCTCGGGTTCCCCACGCCGACGGCCAGCGCGCGGGCCGCTTGGGCCTGCGCCAGCGCCTCGTCGGGGGAGCCCAGCGCCGGCAACACCCACCCGAGACCCAGTCGCGCGTCGACTTCGTGGTGCCAGTCGCCCACCTCGACGGCGATGTCCCGGCACTGCTCGAACGACCGAACCGATGCGTTCAGGTCCCCCTGGTAGCACGCCACCCATCCCCGGACGTGCAACGCATCACACGTCGCGATCTCGTCGTGGGTTCGGTCGGCGAATGCGGCGAGCAGGTCGGCATGGCGTTCGGCCTCGGCGACGTTCCCGAGGCACAGCTCGAGCACGGCCAGTCCCTGCCTGGGCGAGCGTCCCCTGCCGACCCAATCGGAGACGGCCTCTGCAGCCGTGGCCATGTCCTCTCGAGCGCCACGCAAGTCACCGAGGCGCCACCGGACATACCCGCTCAGATGGAAAGCAGCCGCGGTCGCGCTGGCCTCGCCCATCTGCAGGGTGAGCGACCGGGCCGATCGGACGGTTGCCTTGGCTTCTTCGTACCGGCCGGCGATCGAGTCGAGCATCGCAGCGGCCAGCTCGAGTCTCCACAGCTCCAGCGAGCCCTCGACGGCGAGCTGGCGAAGCCTGCCGAGCCAGTGCGCGGCCTCGGCGATCCGGCCACTGTCGATCCAGTGGTGGCTGAGGGGCACGAAGAGATCCGCCGCGAGCTCCGTCCGCCCCGCCCGCAGCGCCCAATCGGCTGCCGCCCGGAAGTCCTCGATCGACGCGTTCTTCTCGAGGCGTGTCGTCGCCCCTATCGCAAACAGCGGCAGTCTCATCTCCTCGGCATCTGCTGCCAGGTACTCGGCATGAGCCCGCCGCATGCTCTCCAACTCGCCGCTCTCACGCAGGTTGAAGATCCCGAAGTCGCGCAGGGTGGGCAGCATCCGATAGCTCGCCGCGGGACCGGAGACGTCGGCGACCACCATCGAGGCGTCGACCAGGGCTTCCAGCTCCCCAGGAGGTTCGACGTCTTCCGCGCCGGTTCCGACGGCCCCGGCCGCCGCTCGCGAGAACCTGCCCACGAACACGCTCAGACGATCGAACAACCGCTGCTCCGCTTCGGCGAGCAGGTCGTAACTCCACTGGATCGTGGCCCGCAGGGTCCGGTGGTGCGGAAGGCTCCGCTGCCGGGTTCCCAGGGCAAGGCGGTCGGCCAGGGAAACAACCATCTCGCCGGTCGTCACGAACCGCAGATGCGACGCCGCCAGCTCGATTGCCAGAGGAATCCCATCGAGCCTCCGGCACAACTCGGCGACGTCGCCTGCGTTCTCGGTGGTGATCTCGAAACCGCGCGACGCCGCCGCGGCTCGCTCCGACAGGAGAATGGCGGAGGTGATCTCGCGCAGGTCGTCGACGCCCGAGTCGGCAGGCGGCAGCTCCAACGGTCCGACCTCGAAGACCGACTCACCGGGCACGGCGAGCGACCGGCGGCTGGTACAGATGATCGTCAGCTCGAGCACCTCGCGAAGCAGCGCCACGACCAAGGGTGACACCGCCTCCACCACGTGTTCGGCGTTGTCGAGCACCACGAGGTTTCGCTCGCGCCGCAGCGTTGCGGCGATCGCGCTCTGGAGGGCCACACCCTCCGCGTCCCTGACGCCGAGCACGCCGGCGACGGCCGCCACCACGCTGGCGGAACCGCGCAGCGGCGAGAAATCCACGAGCCGGACGCGGCCCTCGTAGCGAGGCGCGGCACGCCTGGCCGCTTCGATGGCGAGGCTCGTCTTTCCGACACCACCGGGACCGGTGAGTGTGAGGAGCCGTGAGTCGGTCAGCAACCTCGCGATCTCATCGAGATCGACCTCCCGGCCGACGAGGCTGGTGAGACGGGCGGGGAGATTCCCCACGTCGCTCCGCTCCGGTTCATCGGCTCGAGGTTGTTGCTGGAGGAGGATCTGCTCCTCCAGGCGACGCAGCTCGACAGAAGGCTCCAGACCGACCTCGTCGGCCAGGCGCAGCTGTAGCGAGCGATACGCGCGCAGCGCCTCCGCCCGTCGCCCGGAGCCGGCAAGACCTTGCATGAGGAGCGCGACCAGTCGTTCTCGCAGCGGGTGTTGCGCAACGAGCTTCTCGAGCTCTGGTAGGGCCGTGCTCTCCTCGCCGAGGCGGATGGCGGCCTCGTGGCGGAGCTCGAGCGCCGACAGGTGAAGCTCCTCCAGACGCCGCATCTCGCTCTGCGCGAACTCCTCGAATGCAAGGTCGGCCAAGGGGCGATCCCGCCAGAGCCCCAGGGCTCGACCGATCGTGCTCCGGGCGGATCCGGGATCACGATCCAGTTCTCGCCGGGCCTCGCCGACCAGGCGTTCGAACCGGTGAGCGTCGATGTCGTCGGCGTCGATGCGCAGGGCGTAGCCGGGCGCTTCCGTGACGATCACTCGGCCAGGTCCGCCTTTGGTGCGCTCGGGCTCCAGGAGCTCGCGAAGCCGCGAGATGTAGACCCTGACGTTGCGGGGGCCGTCGGACGGCGGCCGGTCACCCCACAGCTCGTCGACGATTCGATCGGTAGAGAGCACACAGTTCGGATTGAGGGCGAGCAGGCCCAGGAGCGAACGCTGCTTGGGCGGCCCCAGCTCGATGGCTCGACCCGATTCGTCCTCCACCAGCAGAGGACCGAGGATTCGCACCCTCACCGCGACCTCTCTCGACGCGTACTCCCCATCATGCCCGAAACCGGCCTCGCCGTGTTGATGCTCCATTGACCCGGACGCAACCCGGTCGCGCCGCGGCCGTTGACCTCCGTTCCGCACGTTGTGGGTATGACACCCACCCGCACCCACGTGACGATCGCCGTGATCCTCTCGCTCGGTGTGATGCACCCGGTCGATGCGACCCTCGTTCCGGTCGAGACCGAGAGCGTCGTCGCACCGGCGCACCCGGCCCCTTCCGAGGGCGTCGCGGTCTCGATGGCTCCAACGGTGACGGTCCGCTCCGCGACGCCGGCGCAGCGTGCGCGCCTCGAACTGGCGTTGACCCGCTTCCGCGGCGCAGGGTTGGCCCTGCCCGATCTCCAGGTCGTCTTCGCGGAGACGGATACGCCATGCCGGGGCCACATGGGTTTGTTCGAGTCTGATGCCGCACCCTGGAGGATCAGGATCTGCTCGGAAGTCGGAGCCGTCTACGAGCACGAACTGGCCCATGCCTGGATCGCCGCCGGCTCCACGGACAGCTCCCGCGACGACTTCATGGAGCTGCGGGGATTCACGGTCTGGTCCGACCACACGGTGCCGTGGAACCAGCGAGGCGTCGAAGGCGCCGCGTTCGTGATCCAGCAGGGCCTCGGCGGTCTGCCACTTCCGCCGGTGCTTTCCGATGAGCTCGTGAGTCGCCTCGACGCCTTCCGGCTGCTCACCGGCTTCCCGGACCCACGCCTTGCTTCGATGCCGGCCGGGTAGAGGGCGAGCGAATCCGCACGGAGCCCGGCGCGCCGGTCATGAACGTGCCGGGCACCCCGGATGAGTACCGCGATCACCTCGGACCGGGCGCGCCGATCAGCCGGAAGGCCAGACATCGAAGCCCTTCCGCGACGGCCGCGAACAACGCATCGGACCGGATCCTGAGAGCGTATGCTGCCCTGCTCACAGGAGAGACCGCGTGGCATCGTTGGATGTCGAAAAACCCAGCTCCTCCGCCGCGCCAAGGCTGGGAGTATGGCCGCTCGTGATTCTCACCGGCCTCGTCTGGGGAGGTGGCGGACTGCTCTCGAAGGGTTTGATCGACGCCGGAGTCGACTCGTTCGCCATGACCGGCTTCCCGTTCCTGATCGGAGGGCTCCTGGCGCTCGTGATCGCTCGGGCGCGGGGCGAGTTGCGCCCGTCGGCAGTCGGTCCCGCCGTGCTGCTCGGAGCAGTCAACAGTTCCCTGCCGGCGCTGCTGTTCAACCTCGGCTACGAGACTCTCTCGGCAGGGGTCGTGACCCTCGTGCTCTCGCTCGGGCCGGTGTTCACCGCGGTGGCAGCGCACTTCGCCTTCTCCGATGAGCGGTTCCGCGTGGAGAAGGCGGCCGGGTTGACGCTCGCCGTCGCCGGCGTCGCGTTTCTCGCCTTCTCACCGGGCGGAACCGAACGTCCCTCATTTCGCGGGATCTTGTTCGTGCTCGCCGGGGCCCTCACCTCGGGACTGACGGCGATCTGGAGCCGCCGTTTCGCCGTCCGCCATGGTGCCCGCGCATTGATCGCACCCCAGCTCTTGGCTGCCGGGCTGCTGCCGATCTCGATGGCGGTGGCCCTTGGCAGATCCCTTGCCCCGAACGGCGGATTCAGCGGCCGGCAGCTCCTCGTCTTCGTGCTCATCGGGGTGGTCGCCAGCTATGGCGGGTTCCGTGCGGTCATGCTCGCGAACGAGACGGGAACCACCGGCCAGGTGTCGGTGGTGGCGTACGTGATCCCCGTCGTAGGCGTGATCGGCGGCGTCGTGTTCTTCGGCGATGCGATCACAACGGGAATCGCGATCGGTGGCGCACTGATCCTGGCCGGCCTCGCCGTGGTGGGAAGCGCGAGCGGCAAGCCGGCCCGACTGGCGAGAACCGCGGGTTGAAGCACCTCGCCGACCGGTGTGGTGCGACCGCGGAGTCGTGTCGAGCTCGGACCAGCGGAATGCCACGCGACGAGATCGATCTGCCGTCGGCGTGCTCTAGCGTGCATCGGATGCATGCCGCCGACAGCCACGACTTCATCCGGGTCACCGGCGCCCGGGAGAACAACCTGCAGAACATCAGCGTCGAGATCCCCAAACGCCGCCTGACGGTGTTCACCGGGGTCTCGGGATCGGGGAAGAGCTCGCTCGTCTTCGACACGATCGCCGCCGAGTCGCAGCGGATGATCAACGAGACCTACAGCGCCTTCGTCCAGGGCTTCATGCCGACGCTGGCGCGGCCCGACGTCGACGTCCTCGAGGGTCTCACCACGGCGATCATCGTCGGCCAGGAGCGCATGGGGGCCAACGCCCGCTCCACCGTCGGCACCGTCACGGATGCCAACGCCATGCTGCGCATTCTCTTCAGCCGGCTCGGGGAGCCGCACATCGGCTCTCCCAACGCGTTCTCCTTCAACGTTCCCTCGGTCCGGGCGAGCGGGGAGATCACCATCGAACGCGGCGACGGGAAGACCGTGGCGACGACGTTCACCCGCGCCGGCGGCATGTGCCCGAATTGCGAGGGCCGAGGCACGATGTCGGACATCGACCTGACCCAGCTCTACGACGACTCGAAGTCCCTCGCCGAGGGCGCGATCACGATCCCGGGCTACAAGGCCGGCGGCTGGATGGTGCGGTCGTTCACCGATTCGGGGTTCCTCGACCCGGACAAGCCGATCCGCAAGTACACGAAGAAGGAGCTCCACGACTTCCTCCACAAGGAGCCGGTCAAGGTCGAGATGAAGGGGATCAACGCCACCTACGAGGGTCTGATCCCGCGGGTGCGGAAGTCGTTCTTCTCCAAGGACCGGGACTCGCTGCAGCCGCA
>JBFFFX010000011.1:0-17191 GCA_041557775.1 Acidimicrobiia bacterium
CGGCCCGTGACGACGGCCAGACGCTCGCCCGTGTGAATCCCGGTGCGGAGCGTGACCCGGCTGACACCGCTCAGGTCGCCGAGGCGATCGAAGACCTCGACCAGCGAGGGGTGGAGAAGCGAGCACTCGTCCAAGGCGACGAGCTGCCGGGAACGGCTGCGATGGAGCGCCGGGGCACCGTCGACGACCCGGAAGTCCATGCGATTTCGGTAGCCGAAGGCGGGTCCCGGAGCGGCGGTGGGGCGCACTTCGGCGTCGGGGAGGCCGCCGAGATGGGCGAGCTGACCGGCCACGATGCGCCGCTTCCACTCGAGTTGCGCCGAGCGGTCGGCGTACTGCCACTGGCAGCCCCCACACGAGGAGAAGTGTGGGCAGCGGGGAGTGATGCGATCTTCTGCCGGTTCGAGGATCTCACGCAGCGCCAGGCGGGCCCAATTGCCCTTGTCCTTGACGATTTCGCCCGCGACGGTCTCGCCCGGCATGGCGCCGGCGACGAAATAGGTCTTGCCGTCGAGCCGGGCAACGGCCTCGCCGCCGTGGGCGATGTCGTGGGGAGTGACGTGGAACATGCGTGCAGTCTGACAAGTAGTGCTTCGAGACGTGGCAAGGGTAGGAGAAGCCGGGGCAGACCCGGAACCAGGATGTCGGCGGGCGAGGGTTTCCCGCGTCGCGCGGAGAAGTCTTGCGAGTGTGTGCAAGAAGTCGGCGCCTGCCGTGTCCAAGAGGGTAGCGAGACCTCGCAAGCACAACCCCAGTGTCTCGCTAGGTAGGAGAAGAAGATGACCAACCCCCGAAGCACTCTCATCGCCGTTGGCGTGACAGGGGTGCTCCTACTCGCGGCCGCCGTTGCCGGTGGCGTGCCGATCAGCACAGTCGTTCCTCCGGTGACGACCGTCCTCGGCGTGCCAGCAGCGGTTCTGGCCGTCTACGCAGCTTGTCTGCTCGTCCCAGATTCTCGCGCTCCTCACGAGGAGCACGTCCATGATCAGCAGCGCGCCGAAGCGTCTCTCCCCTCCGAGGCGCGTGGCTGGAGTGAGTCGCCTGCAATCCCCGTGGTGCGGCACAGCCTCGGCGTCTCTCTGGAGGTTGCTGCAGCCGGGGTGTAGTGCGTTCTCACCCCCTGAACCGGGGCCGGAGCATCTGCGGCAGACCCAATTCCCCGTACGGCCGCAGGTGCTCCGCCCCGGCCCCCCCATTGGGGCTCGCCGGAGGCGTGAGATGCTCCAAGCCGTTCTCTGGCTCTATGCTCCCGGCATGCTCGCTTTCCACCAGAACTGGTTCTACGTCGCCATCGTCACGACCGGAGTGGTCGGCTCCTGGGGGATCGTCCTCGGCGCGCTGAAGCGACAACCCGACCGCTGGTTCCGGTATGCAACCGGCGTCGCCATCGCCGTGATGCTCCTCCAGGTCGCAGCGGGGCTGTGGCTCTACGCGCAAGGCGAACGCCCCGGCGACGACTTCCACGTGTTCTACGGCGTGGTGATCGTCGTGACGTTCTCGCTGGCCTACGTGTACCGGGCAGCGATGGCCCGCCGCCCGGCGCTGTCGTATGGCTTCCTGTTGCTCTTCGTGATGGGGCTCGGTCTGAGGGCTTGGGCCAACGTCGCGTGACGGTCCGATAGCATCCGCCGCCAACCGCAGAGGGAGATCTCGTGCTGCTCGAAGGAAAACGTCTCGTCATCACCGGGGTGCTGACCGACGGATCGATCGCTTGGCACACGGCACGCATCGCCCAGGAACAGGGCGCTGAGATCGTCCGGACCGGGTTCGGCCGTGGCATGCGCCTCACGGAGCGGGCGGGCAAGCGGCTTCCCGACCCGCCCGACGTTCTCGAGTTGGACATCAACGAACCCGCGCACATGGCGGCGCTTGCCGCCGACCTCGAACAGCGTTGGGGTGCCGTCGACGGTGCGCTGCACGCAATCGCCTTCGCTCCCGAGGATGCGCTCGGCGGAAACTTCCTGACCACGCCTCCCGAGAGCGCCGGCACCGCGTTCCTCACCTCCGCGTTCTCGTACAAGACGCTGGCGGTCGGTCTCCGTCCGCTGCTGCAACGAGCCGGCGGCGGATCGCTGGTGACGCTCGACTTCGACAACTCTCAGGCGTGGCCGGCGTACGACTGGATGGGGGTTGCCAAAGCGGCGCTCCAGGCCGTCACACGGTATCTCGCTCGCGATCTCGGCGGCGATGCCATCCGGGTCAACGCCGTGTCGGCCGGACCGTTGAGCACCGTGGCTGCGAAGGGCATCCCCGGCTTTGCCGCCTTCAACGACGTCTGGGGAGCCCGGGCACCCTTGGGATGGGACACCTCCGATCCCACCCCGGTCGCGCAGATGGTCGCCGTGCTTCTGTCCGACTGGGCGCCCATGACGTCCGGCGAGGTGATTCACGTCGACGGCGGCTTCAACGCCATCGCCGTCAGCACCACAGAAGCGCCCTGACCCACGCCGGGTCGACCGGCTCACCCGACGCGGCGGTAACCTCGCGGCATGGCGCGCGTGTTGGTGTTGTTCGGAGGCCGCTCGGAAGAGCACGAGGTCTCGTGCGTCTCCGCCGTTGCGGTGCTCGCAGCTCTCGAGGGCGCCGGTCACGAGGTGATCCCGGTCGGTATCGACCGCAGCGGCGAGTGGTGGCTCGCCTCTTCAGGCACCGACCCGATGCAGGCGACCGGGGTTCCGGCGGCGATGCGGCTTCCGGGTGGGAAGCTCGAGGCGGCTGGCGAGCTCCTCGAGTTCGACGTGGTGTTCCCGGTCCTGCACGGCCCGTTCGGCGAGGACGGCACGATCCAGGGCGTCTTCGAGATCGCCGGGATCCCCTATGTGGGGTGCGGAGTGGTGTCGTCGGCTCTCGCCATGGAGAAGGACCTCACGAAGCGGGTCGCCACCCAGGCGAGCGTCCCGACGACCGCGTGGCGAGTCGTTCGTGCCCGAGACTTCGGGGAGCCATCGGTCGTGGTGGACCGCATCGTGACCGAACTCGGGCTTCCGGTGTTCGTCAAGCCGGCCGAGTTGGGCTCGTCGGTGGGGATCAGCCGCTGCGAGACGGAGCCGGAGCTGAAAGACGGGATCGTCACGGCACTCCGCCATGGCGACAAGGCCATCGTCGAGGAGGAGATCGTCGGGCGCGAGATCGAGGTGGCGGTCCTCGA
The DNA here is from genome assembly GCA_041557775.1 of Acidimicrobiia bacterium. Classification (GTDB taxonomy): domain Bacteria; phylum Actinomycetota; class Acidimicrobiia; order Spongiisociales; family UBA5794; genus DATHZQ01. Next base: position 3,149 of record JBFFFX010000011.1, read on the forward strand.
AGGTCCGCGGGCATCCGTCCCCGGGGAGGTCGTCGTCTCGGGGTGGTACGACTACGAGGCGAAATACCACGACGAGACGAGCGAGTTCGTGACGCCGGCCGACCTGACCGCAGCCCAAGTCGCCGAAGTGCAAGAGCTGGCTCGAAGGACGTTCAGCGCGCTCGAATGTCGGGGCTTGGCTCGGGTCGACTTCTTCTTCGAAGAGCGCGGCCGCGGGTTCCTCCTCAACGAGGTCAACACGATGCCCGGTTTCACGCCCATCTCTGGCTTCCCGAAGATGTGGATGGCGAGCGGCATGACCTACCCGGAGCTGTGCAACGAGCTCGTGGAACTGGCTCTGGCCTAGCGGTTTCCAAGTCCGCCCTGCGCAAACCCGGTGCGGTGGGCTACAGCTTCACCACCGGACATGTGAGCGTCCGCGTGATCCCGTCCACGGCTTGGATGCGGGCCACGACGAGCTTTCCGAGCGAGTCGACGTCCTCGGCTTGGGCGAAGACGACGGCATCGTACGGACCGGTGACGGCCTCGGCGGAAGTCACGCCGTTGATCTTGGCGATCTCTGCTGCGACCTGGGCAGCCTTGCCGACTTCGGTCTGGATGAGTACGTAGGCCTCGACCATCGTGGGCGACCTCTCCTTCGGCGGGTTGAAGGGAATCCTACCGCTCGATCAATCGACCTGCGGGCCCGAGTGGACGGGAGAGAATCTCAGTAGCCGTCGGATCCGAAGCGGAGCCGCTGGGCGTAGACCCGGCCGTCCACTTCCTCGAGATCGAAGACGACGCGCTGGCCCTGGCGCAGGGTGCGGAACAGTGATCCGGCCAGGGAACCGGGGCGGAGAAGCACCTCACTGCGGTCGTCGTCGCGCACGATCACCCCGACACCGGTGGCGGGATCGTAGACCTTGACGACGCCTTGCATCGGCCTCAGACCTTCTCGATCTTGCCGGCCTTGATGCACGACGTGCACACGCGGATGCGCTTGGAGTTGCTGCCGTGCTTCACCCGGACCTTCTGGATGTTCGGCAGCCAGCGCCGGCTGGAGCGCTTGTGGGAGAAGCTCACTTGCTTCCCGACCCACGGCTCCTTGCCGCAGACTTCACAACGATACGACATGGAAAGGGAGACCTCCTGGAGCGGGGAAGAAGTGTAGCACCGCAGCGGAGTGCGCCTTCGTCCGGTGCGGCGGGGATCCCCTGCAGCCGGCCTCCAGCCCATTAGCCTTCCGTTGGATGGGTCGCCCCCTCTCGTTCCTCGCATCGCTCCCGACCGACGTCGTCAAGGGGATCGGTCCGGCCACGGCCAAGAAGCTCGGCGGTGCCGGCATCGCGAGCGTCGCGGATCTGCTGCTCCACGTGCCCCGGCGCTATCTCGACCGATCCCAGCTCTTCAACATCGCTGCCGTGCCGCTGGGCGAGGAAGTCACGATCGGTGGCACCGTGATCAGCGTCCGCAAGCGGCGGATCCGCGGCAATCGCACGATGATCGATGCTCGTGTCTCCGACGGCACGAGCATCGTCGAAGGCGTGTGGTTCAACCCCTACCTGCGGCTGGAGGAAGGCAGCGAGGTCGCGCTGTCGGGCAAGGTCGAGATGTATCGAGGCAAGCTCCAGATGAAGAGCCCCGATGTCGACCGGCTCGACGGCGGGGGCGAGTCCCTGATCACGGGACGGGTCGTTCCGGTGCACCCGAGTCTGGCCGGACTGACCTCCCGCCAGCTTCGGGTGTCGATTCACAACGCGTTGCGGCGCGCCTCGCCGGTCGAGGAGATCCTTCCCGAAGCGCTGCTCGATCGCCTCGACCTCGTCGATCGCGACACTGCGTTCCATGCCATTCACTTTCCGAGCGAGCTGACGGAGGTCGCCCCGGCGCGGAAACGACTCGTCTTCGACGAGCTGTTCCGGCTCGAGGTCTCGCTTGCCTTGCGCAAGCGTCGCCAGATGGAGGAGTCCGCGGGTGTCGCTCACGAGGTGGAGGGAGCCCTGGTGCGTGACTTCCTCGACGCCCTTCCCTACGCGCTCACGGGTGCGCAACGGCGTGCAGTCGACGAGATCCGCGGAGATCTGGCGTCGCCGCATCCGATGCATCGTCTTCTCCAAGGCGAGGTGGGCTCAGGCAAGACCGTTGTCGCCTTTGCCGCCTTGTTGATGGGGGTGCAAGGGGGGTTCCAGGGCGCCGTGATGGCGCCCACCGAGGTGCTCGCCGAGCAGCACTACCTCGGAATGGCGGACCTCATCGATGAGGCGGGTTTGGACCCCGGGGAGATCGACCCGGCGGCCGCCGAGGGTCAAGATCGCCTCTTCGGCGAAGGCGCTCCCGACGGACCGCACGTGCGGATGGCGCTGCTGACGTCCAACAACGCAGTTGTGAACTTCGCCCCGAGCGGCTCGTACAGACGCGGCGACGTGATCGGCTGGATCGGCGCCGGTGGCGTCGATCTCGTCATCGGCACGCATGCGCTCATTCAGGAGGGGCTGCACTTCCAGCGCCTCGGCATCGCAGTGGTCGACGAGCAGCATCGCTTCGGCGTCTACCAGCGGGTCGGGCTCCGTGAGAAGGCGGCGGACTACGACCCGGATCTCCTGATCATGACGGCGACGCCGATCCCGCGCACGCTGTCGATGACGCTGTACGGCGACCTCGACGTGTCGGTCCTCGACGAGATGCCGCCGGGGAGGACGCCGGTGACGACGCGCTTGGTGTCAAAGGACCCGCAGCAGCTCGAGGACGTCTACGACCTGATCAGGGCAGAAGTGGCGGCGGGGCGTCAGGCCTTCGTCGTCTGCCCGCTGGTGGAAGACAGCGACAAGCTCGAGGCGGTGTCGGCGACCGCCGAGCACGTCCGGCTGCAAGGTGTGTTCCCGCGGCTTCGCCTGGGTTTGCTGCACGGCCAGCTTCGCCCTGACGAGAAGGACCGGGTCATGCACGCCTTCCGCCGCCGCGAGCTCGACGTCCTGGTCGCGACGACGGTCATCGAGGTCGGCATCGACATTCCGAACGCGACGGTCATGGTCATCGAGGACGCCGACCGCTTCGGTCTGAGCCAGCTCCACCAGCTCAGGGGGCGCGTGGGCCGCGGTCCGGCGGCGGCGACGTGCGTGCTGGTGGCCGAGCCGACGACGGACGAAGGCGCGCAGCGGCTCGCGGCGATGGTGGAAACGACGGACGGCTTTCGCCTGGCCGAGGAGGACCTCCGGATTCGGGGCCAAGGCACCGTCTTCGGGACGAAGCAGGCAGGGATGAAGGACCTCAAGCTGGCCGACATCCTGCGCGATGCCGACCTTCTCGTCGCGGCGCGCCGCGAGGCCTTCGCCATCGTCGCCGCCGATCCGGAGCTGGATCGCCATGACGCCATCCGCGAGGAGGTCCGCGCCCTTCTCGGCACCGATGTCGAGTGGCTGCTGCGGAGCTAGGGGCACCGTTGCGCTCCGGGAGAATCACCGGCGCCGCCAGAGCGCGACAATGCGGCCATGCGCATCATCGCAGGGCGCGCCAAGGGCCGCCGGCTCGTCTCGCCGGGCCCGGCGACGCGACCGTTCACCGACCGGGCGCGGGAGGCGCTTTTCTCGTCGCTCGGCTCGCTCGTCGCCGGCGCCCGCGTGCTCGACTTGTTCGCGGGTTCCGGTTCGCTGGGTCTGGAGGCCTTGAGCAGAGGCGCGGCAAGCGTCGTGTTCGTCGAGCGGGACCGCCGCGCGCTGGTGGCGCTGCGGGAGAACATGGCGAAGGTCGGCCTGGGTGGCGTGGTCGTGGCCGGCGACGTGATGCGGTACGTGGAGCGTCCGGGCGAGTCATTCGACCTCGCGTTCGTTGACCCCCCTTATGCCATGCCGCTAGCGTCCGTTTTGGAGCTCTTGGAACGAGTGGAGCCGAGGTTGTCAAGCGGTGCCGTCGCGGTGATTCATCGTCGCAAGGGCGAGGATCCTCCGCCGTCGGTCGGTTCGCTCCTCCTCTCCGATCGACGACACTACGGCGACGCCGACATCTGGCGTTTCAGGAAGGAGGACGGATGACAGCCGCGCTGGTGCCGGGGAGCTTCGATCCTCCCACGAACGGTCACCTGGACGTGATCCACCGATGCGCCGGGATCTTCGAACGCGTCCATGTCGCTGTCGTCCGCAATCCCTCCAAGACGCCGCTGTTCACCGCCGAAGAGCGCATGACGCTGCTCGGCGAATGCCTGGCCGGCATCGACAACGTGGAGATCGGCGCCTTCGACGGCTTGCTCGTCGACTACGCGGCAGCGAACGGCATGGACGTCATCGTCAAGGGCCTGCGGGCCATGACCGATTTCGACTACGAGCTCCAGATGTCGCAGATGAACCGCTACCTCACCGGCATCGTGACGCTGTTCGTTGCGACCAAACCCGAATACGGATATCTGTCCTCCAGCCTCGTAAAGCAGGTCGCCGGCCTCGGAGGGGCCGTAGACTCGCTCGTACCGGTTCCGGTGAGGCAGGCGTTGAAGGAGCGATTGGCTCATGACTGACCACGGCATGTCGCAGCCACCGCCGATTCCCGGCCAGGTGATCGATCAGATCGAGGCGCTGATCGTGGAGGTGGAGGAGGCGCGCCCGGTTCCCCTGTCGAGCAACGTGATGCTCCACAGGGACGAGTTCATCGACAAGCTGCGTGCGCTGCAGGAGGCGCTCCCCGAGGAGTTGCGGGCAGCCCGCTGGATGGTGCGTCAGCGCGAGACCTATATCGCCCGGACCAACGAGAAGGCACGGGAGGTCCTGAGCAAGGCACAGGCTCGCTCGCAGCAACTGGTGAGCGAGAGCTACATCACGACCGAGGCGGTGGAAGAGGCGAATCGCCTCGTGCGGAGCGCCGAGAACGACGCCGACCGGATTCGGTTGGAGGCGGAAGACTATGCCGAACGCCACCTCGCCGAGGCGGAGACCGTGCTCGGCGAGTTGCTGCGCTATGTGCAAGAGTCTCGAGCGGAGTTGCATCGGTCGCTGCCCGCCGCACCCGAGCCGCCGATCAGCGAGTAGCCGCGGACCTGAGCGGCGCGGGATCTCGAGCGATCGCAAGCGTATTCGGCGGCGCTGCAGCCAATAGACTTCTCTCATGCGCCCCTCGTCATCATTCGTGGTCCACGTCGCCGACCTGTTGCACCAGCCGGGCCGGGCGCGCCCGGTCCGCATCGTGGCCGCCGCCGATTGGGGCGTCGACATGGCGAGGATCGTCGCGGAGCCTCCGCTCGATGCCGATCTCGAATTGGCGGCGACGTCCGGGGGAGTGATGGTCCGGGGTGTCGTGACCGCGGTCGCGTCGCTGACGTGTACGCGATGCCTCCAAGACTTCGAGGCTTCGGTACGCGTGGAGATCTCGCAGTTGGTCCGCGACGAGTCCGACGACGACGACGAATATCACACCGTTGGCGAAGACATCGACCTGGAGCCGATCCTTCGCGACGAGGTGTTGCTGGCCACCCCGTTGCTGCCGCGGTGCGAGCCGGAGTGCAAGGGACTTGTTCGGGATTCTGAAACCGGCTTGAATACGACCTCCCCCGGGAGTCCTGACTCGCCGTTTGCGGCCCTCCAGGACCTATTCGACCCCGGGGACGGATTCTGAGACGAGGCTTGCCATGGCGGTACCGAAGAAGAAGATGTCGCGTTCGCGGACGCGGCGGCGCAAGGCACAGTGGAAGGTGTCGGCACCCAAGCTCGTTGCGTGTCAGCAGTGCGGTGCGAAGCATCTCCCGCACCGGGCGTGTGCGACGTGCGGCACCTACAAGGGTCGCGAAGTCATCCCGAGCTGAGCAGAGCGGTGTCGCGAATCGCAGTCGACGCCATGGGCGGCGACCGCGCGCCTGCTGAGATCGTTCGAGGTGCGGCCGCGGCTGCCGAGCAAGGCACCAACGTCGTGCTCGTCGGCGACGAGCGGGGGATTCGGCCCATCCTCGACGAACTGGATGTCGACCTCGACGTCGTCCACGCCTCCGAGGTCGTCGAGATGGCCGAGGACCCGAGCCGAGCCCTACGCGACAAGAAGGACGCATCGATCAGTGTCGCGGCGCGCCTGGTGGCCTCCGGCGAGGCGCAAGGTCTGGTCTCCGCAGGTTCGACGGGTGCGGCGATGGCCGCAGCCGCATTCTTGATCGGCCGTCTCCCTGGAGCGACGCGACCCGCCATCGCCACATTGCTGCCGACCCGCAAGGTGATCCTCGACAGCGGCGCCAACCTGACCTGCCGCCCGGATCAGCTCTCCCAATTCGCCGTGATGGGCGCTGCGCTCGCCGCCTCCCACTATCACGTCGCCGAGCCGAGGGTCGGCCTGCTCAACATCGGTGAGGAGGCGGGCAAGGGAAGGGACGTGGAGAAAGAGGCCTACGCGCTGCTCGGCGCCATTCCGGGAATCCGCTTCGTGGGCAACGTCGAGGGCCATGACATCGCAACGGACACCGCAGACGTCATCGTCACCGACGGCTTCACCGGCAACGTGATGCTCAAGACCACCGAAGGTGCCGCCAAGATGGTGCAGGATCTGCTGCTCGAGATCGTGAGCGGGCGTGACGAGTATCAGAGAGCTCTGGCCGACCTCGCCCCCGCCCTTGCCGACTTTCGGGGCCGGTTGGACCCGGATGGTGTGGGGGGCGCCCATCTGCTCGGCGTGAACGGTGTCGTCGTGATCGCCCACGGCTCGTCCTCCAAGATGGCGATTGCGAGCGCGATCGCCATGGCGGCAGAAGGTGCCGACGACGAGCTACCGCTGAAGATCGAGCACGGACTCAAGATCACTTCCGGTGTCTGACGCGCACGCCGATCCGGAGGCGGCTGCCTGCCTCGAGGAACGCCTCGGTTACCACTTCCGAGACCGCGATCTGCTCGACGAGGCCCTGATGCATCGCTCGTTTGCCGGGGAGCAGCAGACCGATGCCTCGTACGAGCGCCTTGAGTTCCTCGGCGACGCAGTCCTCCAGCTCTCGGTGACCCTGTATCTCTTCGAGTCGCGCCCGGGCATGAGCGAAGGCGAGATGGCGAAGGTTCGGGCGGCGGTCGTGAACGAGAAGACGCTGGCCCGCGTCGCCCGGGAGCTCGAAATCGGCCCGGCGCTGCTGCTCGGCAAAGGTGAGGAGCTGACCGGGGGCCGGGAGAAGGACTCGCTGCTCAGCGACGTCATGGAAGCGCTCGTCGGGGCGATCTTCCGGGAGACCGATTTCCGCTTCGCTCACGAGTTCGTCATGGGTCATTGGAGGGACATCATCGACGAGCGCGCCGTCGCTCCGGGGGAGCGCGACTACAAGACGCGGCTCCAAGAGACTTTGGCGCGCCGCGGGCTCCGTCCGGTCTACGCCGTCGAGGAAGAGGGGCCGGAGCACGCCAAACACTTCACCGCGCGCGTCACGGCTGCGGGGGAGCTGCTCGGTGAGGGATCCGGCACGTCGAAGAAGCGCGCGGAGCAGGCGGCGGCGCAGCACGCATCGGAGACGCTCGACGGGGATGCCTGAACTTCCCGAGGTCGAATCGACCCGCCGCTTCCTCGAGCCGGCGCTCACGGGGAAGCGCATCATGCACGCCGAGGTCCGGCGGGCTCGAATGGTCCGTCGCCAGGACGGTGATTTCGCCGCTCGAGTGACGCGGCGCACGATTCGGCGCTTTCGTCGCCACGGCAAGTTCTTGATCGCCGATCTGAGCGGCGACATGACCTGGGTCACGCATCTCGGCATGTCAGGCCGGATCAGCCTCGCCCGCCGCAGCGCACCCGAGGTCGCGCACACCAACGTGGTCATCCGCGTCGGCGGTGGCACCGAGATGCGGTTTGTCGATCCGCGCACCTTTGGTTTCGTCGTGGCGTACACCCCCGAGGAGCTGGCAGCATCGCCGCTGGCGCGGCTCGGTCCCGACGCGTTGACCGATCTTCCGCCGCTCGCCGCGCTGGCCGATCGTCTCGCCGGGAGGACGGCCCCGATCAAGGCGCTGCTGCTCGATCAGCACCTGGTCGCAGGGCTCGGCAACATCTACGCCGACGAGGCGCTGTACCGGGCTCGCATCGCCCCGCTGCGCCCCGGCGGGTCCCTGTCACGGGAGGAGCTGGGCCGGCTGCGCCGAGCCATCCGCGACACGCTGGCAGCCGGGCTGCGCTGGGGCGGCACCTCCCTCGACGACCTCGCCTACCTGCTGCCGGACGGCCGGGCCGGGGAGTTCGCCGCCCGGCTGCGGGCGTACGGGCGTACCGACGAGCCGTGCTTCCGCTGCGGCAGCCCGATTCGCCACACGATGCTTCGCCAGCGCAGCACGCACTGGTGTGCGGAGTGCCAGCGGTAGCGAGCGCGATCAGCCCTCGGGGCTCCACCACCAGGCGGCGTTCCAGGTGTCCCACCCGACCACGCGACTCGGCGCCAGGCCTTGGATGCGTTGCGGGAGGTATGGCACCAAGCGGGTGAGGCGGTAGGTGAGGGGGTAGGCGATCGCCTGCTCGGCGAGGATCGTCTCCGCTTCGGCCAACAGGCCGGCGAGCCGGTCGAGATCGAGCTCGGTCGATGCCTCGTCCAACAGCTCGGCGTAGCGTTCGGCGGGCGGGCCGACCGAGCGCCAGTCGACGACGCCGTCGATGACGGTTGGATCGAAGATCGAGAGCGTATCGAGGACCGTCGAGAGGCCGCCGTTGCCGGCGACGATGCGGAACGCCATCAGGTCCGTGAGACCCTCGGGAAGCTGCGTGCCGAAGAAGTCGCCGTCGTAGCTGGTCGTGGTGGCGATCCCGGCCGCCGTGAGCTGTGCGGCGATCTCGTCACCGATCTGCCTGGTCGTTTCCGCAAAGCTCGAGATGTATGCGGCCGTCGGCGGGTCCGTGCGCAGATCGCGGGGCAGCGCAGCATCGAGCTCGGCCAGCAGGCTGCCGGGGTCGGCGCCGTCGTACCGGGCCCAGGCCGCGTGGTCCAGGCGGCCGATCGCGGCGCCGAGGATGCTCGTGACCGCATCGGCGTCGATGGCCGCCGAGATGGCTGCTCGGTCGATGGCGGCGAGCACGGCCTGCCGGTAGGTCACGTGCTCGTTGAGGGAGTCCGGGTTGACCTCGAAGCGCGAGTCGGCGAACTGGAACGCAAGGACCTCGAGCAACCGGGCCGGGACCCCGAGCGCGGCGACGCCGTCGTCGTTGTCCAGGATGTACCGCCGGGTTTCCGGCCCACCGCTTGCGATGAATCCCAGCGCGGCGTCGATGCTGCCCGACGCCAGCCAGGTCGACATCTGGGGAGCCATCCCCGCCGGCGTGAACAGGACGAGCTCGATTGCGTCCAGGTACGGCAGCGCGTCGCCCGTCTCCGGATCGGTCTCCCAGTAGGTCGGGTTGCGCGCCAGGACGAGCGCACCCGGCTCGGACACCGGGTCGCGGCTTCCCTCGTCGACTACGGCGGGCTCGTAGGAGACGAACCGGAAGGGTCCGCCGGACAGCCACATGGCGTCGTTCCAGTCGGTGGCGAAGGTGTCGGCGGCGACCGCGTGCGCCGGCACCACCCACTCGAAGAGCAGTTCGTAGCGGGGGTCCGGTCGTGTGAGCTGCAGGGTGAGCCGCTTGCCGTCGGCGACGAGCGACGACGGATCGACGAGGGCATGCGCGCCGCGCAGCCCGGACCACGCGGTGATGCGCAGGTCGTCTCGCATCACGAGCTCATGGGTGAAGACGAGGTCGTCCGCCGTGATCGGAGTCCCGTCCTCCCACACCGCCTCCTCGCGTATGTCGTACGTCACCGTGGGCGTGCCGTCGGCGGCCACGGTCACGCCGCCGTTGGCGACCGTCGGCAGCTCCTCGACCAGCCACGGCTGCATGTCGCCTCCCGCATCGATCCGGAACGCTCCGGGGACCACGAGCCGTGAGATGGCGGGTGCGGGATGCCCGTCGAGCAGCGGGTTCATGGTGGGAGCCATCAGCTCGCCGTCCACCTCGGTGCTGAAGAAGAAGTCGGCGTCGAGGCCGATGGTGACGGTTCCTCCGTGGATCGGCTGCGCCGGCAGCGTCGTCGCGGGTGCGGCAGTCGTTGCGGGAGCTGCCGTCGTCGGAGCGACCGTGGCGGGCGGTGGAGAGGTCGCCGTGGTGGTCGAAATCGGGGCCGCCGGGTCTCCAGGATCGTTGTCGGTGAGGACATCGCCGGAGCAACCGCCGGTGATCACCACGACGGCGAGCGCGGTGCCCAGGAGCTTTGCTCGGGACCAGTTCGACATCGCCGCCTCCTTGGTGGACGCATCGTACGCCGAGCTGCGTGGAGAAGGGAATAGCCGGCTGCGGAAGAATCCCACCGATGTGATTTGCGTCGGGTAAGCTCGTTTGACTGTGCTGCTGAAGTCTCTTTCGCTCGCCGGGTTCAAGTCGTTCGCAAACCGAACGCGCCTCGATTTCGAGGCCGGGGTGACAGTCGTCGTCGGCCCCAACGGCTCCGGGAAGTCGAACCTGCTCGATGCGCTCGCCTGGGTCATGGGAACGCAGGCGACCCGCACGCTGCGCACCCAGAAGATGGAGGACGTGATCTTCGCCGGGACGGCCACGCGTCCTCAGCTGGGCCGGGCGGAGGTCACCGTCACCTTCGACAACGGCGACCGCTTCCTGCCACTCGACCTCGACGAGATCTCCATGACCCGCCGCCTCTATCGCGACGGAACCTCGGAGTACGAGCTCAACGGCGCCCCGTGCCGTCTCCTCGACCTCCACGAGATGCTCTCCGACGGAGGCGTGGGACGCCACCAGCACGTCCTCGTCGGGCAGGGGCAGATCGGCAACATCCTCAACGCCCGCCCCGACGAGCATCGCGCCATCATCGAAGAGGCTGCCGGCGTCACGAAGCACCGCAGCCGGCGTGACCGCTCGGTGCGCCGTCTGGAGCAGACCGCGATCGACGTGGACCGGCTGAACGACATCCTCGACCAGGATCGCCGCCGCCTCCGGCCGCTCAAGCGGCAAGCGAACGCCGCCGAGCGCTACGACTCCGTCAAGGCCGAGGTGCTTGCCCTCCGGCTCTGGCTGGGTGGCGAGGAGTTGCGGCGGATCCGCTCCCGCCTGGCCGCGGCGACCGAGGAGAAGACGGCCCTCGATGCGCAGATCACCAGCTCGACGGCGGAGCTCGAGGCGTTGCGCGACGGGCTCGACGGCCTACGAGCGGCAGCCGGTGAGGTCGGTGCGGCCCTGGAGCGAGACACCACCGCCGCGGCGCGCCTCGAGACGGTCGCCGAGCGCTTCCACCGCATCGGGATGGTGGCGCGGGAACGGCGCTTCGGGCTGCAGAGCCGGCTCGAAGGAGCCGGCGAGCGCCGCCGGGATCTCGAGTCCGAGCGGGCCTACCTCGAAGGGGAGCTGACGGCACTTGTCGAGGAGCTGCAGGCGGCGAGGACGACCGCGGAGCGGCGCGAGATCGCCCTTCAGGCGCTGGAGGACGAAGAGCGCGCGCTCGCCGAGCAGGTGCAGCTCCCGGCAGAGGGGCTCGTCGCCAACCTGCGCGGCGACCTTCGTGCGTTGGAGGTGGCCGCAGAGCGCGACCGCCGGGAGACCGAGGCGCTCGATCGGCGGCGCGAGGTCGTCAACGCCCGGCTCGAGGACGAGCGGGCCGAAGCCGAAGCGCTCCTCGACACCATCCGGGAGACGGACGCGGATGCGGTGGCGGCGCAGGCGGCGCACCATGTGGTCCAGGACACCCTCGCGCGGGCCCGGGCGACCTACGACCAGCACGAATCCGCCGATAGAGACGCCCAGATCGCGCTCGCCCACGCGCAGGCTCGCGTGGAGGCCTTGGAAGCCGCCGTCGCCGGCTTGGGTGATCCGGAGGCGCACCGGCGCGCCGCCGCGGCCCGAGGTGTCGTCGGATCCGTCGCAGCCCGCCTGGACGTGCCGCCGGAGATCGCCGCCGCGGTGGACGCAGCACTCGGCGAGTGGGCCGATGCGTACGTTGCGTCGGGCACCGAAGCCGTCGACACAGTCGCGGGGGAACTCAAGTCCGAGGGGTTCGGGGGCGTGGCGCTGGTTCTCGGTGACGCCGCCGCAGCGGACGATCTGTCCGGGCGCACCGTGGCCGACCAATGGGGCGCCGAGACCCTGGTGGATCGTCTCGGACCTGATGCCGATCGCTCTCTCGCCCTTCGCCTCCTCGGTGATGTGGTGCTGGTCGAAGGGTGGACGACCGCTCGCCGGCTCGTCGCCCGCCACCCCGAGGTGCGCGCCGTGACCCCCGAGGGTGATGTGGTCACCAAGGCTGGGATGCGGCTCGCCGATGCGGACGGCGCCGGTCATGCTGCCCTCGAGGCGGCCCGGGTGGCGCAGGAGCAGGCAGAGACCACGGCAGCGCGCACGGCGAGCCACGCAACGACCGCACGCCGCGAGCTCGACGCTGCGACCGGAGCTGCGCAGACGGCGCAAGAGAGCCTGGAGCGTGTGGAGGCGAAACTCGGGGGCCACACGGAGGCACTCGCCATCAACGGGAGGGCGCGCGCCGAGGGCGAAGCCGAGATTCTGCGCCTCGACGAACGTGCCCGCACGATTGCCGTGGCAACGACGGCTCGAGAGGAGCGCATTGGCGAGCTGCGGGCCCGCCTCGCCGAGTTCGAAGGTGAGGAGCAGGAGCGCCAGGCGGCGTGGGAGGCAATCACTCGCAAGCGTGAGGACGTCGCCCGCCGCCGCGATGAGGCTCGCCGGCTGCGGGAAGCCGCCGCGTCCGCCGTCGCCGGCGCCGAGGCCCGGCATCGCTTGCTCGAGTCACGGCTGACGGCGACGGTCGGTGAGCTCGGAGACCTCGACGAGTCTCCGGTGGAGCCCGCCACCCTGGACAACCTGCGCAGCATCGAGGAGCGTTCCCGTCGCGCCGATGCGATCGTGCGCGAGCACATCGCCGCGCTGCGCGACCGGCAGCGCACCTTGCGGGAGCAGGCGGGGATCGCCGGCAACCGGCTCGACAACGCCCACCGGCGGGAGCGGGAGCTGGAGACCTCGGTGGGCGCGGCGAAGGATCGCGCGTCGGCGCTGGCGATCGAGATCGCCGAGATGCAGGTTCGCGACGAGGCGACCCTGGAAGCGCTCCGGCGCGACGCCGACGCCGGCGAAGCTCCCGCGCTCGCTGCCCCCCGGCCCGACCTCGACGAGGGCGTCGACCCGGCCGAGCGGCTCGCGTCGCGGGAGGCAGAACTGCGCCGGATGGGGCTGATCAACCCGCTCGCCGCCGCCGAGTACCGCGAGCTGGCGGAGCACGTCGAGATGCTCGAAGTACAGCTCGCCGACCTGGAGGAATCCCGCCGCGACCTGCGGAAGGTGATCTCGGCCCTCGACGAGGAGATGGCCCGGCTGTTCCAGCAGGCTTTCGACGACATCTCGGGCTTCTACCAGCAGAACTTCTCCCTCGTGTTTCCCGGAGGTCGCGGCCGGTTGCGGCTCACCGATTCCGCCAACCTGCTCGAGACCGGCGTGGAGATCGAGGCGCAGCCGCTCGGCAAGAAGGTCGGGCGCCTCTCGCTGCTGTCGGGTGGGGAGCGGTCTCTCGCTGCCCTGGCGTTCCTGTTCGCCGTCTTCCAGGCCCGACCCAGCCCGTTCTACGTCCTCGACGAGGTGGAGGCGGCGCTCGACGACGCCAACCTGCGCCGATTCCTCCGACTGGTCGACACGCTCCGCACGAGCGCGCAGCTCGTGATCATCACCCACCAGCAGCAGACGATGGAAGCCGCCGACATCCTCTACGGCGTGACGATGGAGCCGGCCGACTCCTCGAAGGTGATCAGCAAGCGGCTGAGCGCCGTACGCCGCTGAGCGGGCCACCCGTGCGGGCTCGCCTGTGGTGCGCCGTCGTCGCGGTGGTGGTCCTGGGCGCCTGCGGGGGAAACGCAGACGACTCCGCGGTCGCCTCGACGGACGCACCGTTGCCGCCGCTGCCGTCGGTGCCCGTGCCTGCAGGGCTCGCGTCGACGACCACCGCGGAGCCGGCACCCACTTCGACCTCGACCTCCACCTCACCGCCGCCGACGACCGGCGCTCCCGAGTTCTCGCCCCGGCCGCCCCCCGCGGGCACGACGGTGTGCGACCGGTACGACGGCATCGAATCCGGAGGCGCCGTCGCCAACGGCAGATCGGAAG
>JBFFFX010000012.1:0-16978 GCA_041557775.1 Acidimicrobiia bacterium
GCCCCGTCGCATTCGTTCCCGATCCGCGCGAGGTCGACGTGGTGCTCGAGCCGACGATGAGTGAGCTGCTCGACGAGTCCCATTGGAGCACCAACGACTGGATGGGTCGCTCCCTGTGGTTCTACGAGTTCCCGGAAGGGACCCTGTGGGGGGCGACGGCGTTCATGGTCCGCGAGCTCCTCGCGTTCCTCCGCAACTAGCAGGGTGCCGCCTCGTCGAGCAGCGCCCACAGTGCGTCGACGTGGCGCTGCTCCGTGTAGGTCTGCCCGACGGACACCCGGATGAACGCCATGTCGTCGATTGCCGACTGCGTCAGGTAGGCCGATCCCGATCCGTTGACCGCGCCGGCCAGCGCCTCGGTGGCCTCGTTGCCGGAGGCGTGGCGGAAGCAAACGAGGCCGAACGGCACCGGCGCCACCAGCTCGAAGCGGGGATCGGCGTCGAGGCGGTCGGCGAGCTGCCGGGCGAGTCGTACGTGCTCCCGGACGTGGTGGCGGATGCCCTCGGCGCCGTACGAGCGCAACACCCACCACAGCTTCAAGGCCCGGAAGCGGCGGCCCAGCGGCACATGCCAGTCCCGGTAGTCGATGACTGCGCCCGACTCCGTGGCCGGGTTGCGCATGATGGCGGGCAGGATGCGCATCGTTGCGATGAGGGGCGCGCGGTCGGCGACGTAGAACGCGTTGCAGTCGAAGTTGGTGAACATCCACTTGTGCGGATTGAAGGTGTAGCTGTCCACCAGCTCGAGACCGTCTTGGTGGTGGCGGAACTCGGGGCAGATCATCGCCGTGCCGGCGTAGGCGGCGTCGACGTGATGCCACAGCCCGTGGCGGCGGGCGATCTCGCCGATGGCGCGCACCGGGTCGACGGCGGTGGTGCCGGTCGTGCCGACGGCCGACCCGACGAACGCGGGCGTCAAGCCGGCGGCCCGGTCGTCCTCGATGGCGGTCTCGAGGGCGGCCGGGGACATGGCGTAGTCGGCGCCGACGTCGATGAGCCGGACGTGCTGGTAGCCGGCGATGTTGGCGCCCTTCTCGATCGAGAAGTGGGCCTGTTGCGACGCGTAGGCCACGGCATCGGCGGCCGGTCCCCGTTCGGCGGCGAGCCGCCGGGCGACGACCAGGGCGAGGTGGGTCGAGTCGGAGGCGCTCATCTGAATCACGCCGCCGCCCGGTCCCGTCGTCTTCCACGTCTCGGGGAGCCCGAGGAGGTCGACCAGCCAGTCCATGACCACGGTCTCGATCTCGGTGCACGCCGGACCGGTCGACCACAGCATGCCCTGCATCCCCAGAGCGGCGGCTGCCAGCTCGCCGAGGATGGCGGGTGGTGAGGTGTTGGCGGGGAAGAAGGCGAACCATCCCGGCGACTGCCAGTGGGTGACCCCGGGCATGACGACGTCGTCGAGGTCGCGCAGCAAGTCGGCGAAGGGTTCGGGCTGCTCGGGGGCGCGGTCGGGGAGCAACGCCCGGATGGTCCCCGGCTCGATGTCCGGCTGAATCCGCCGCTCGCCGACGGTGGCCATGTAGTCGGCGATCCAGTCCACCAGCTCGTGGCCGTGCCTGCGGAAGTCGTCGGCGTCCATGTGATAGCTGTTGGTCATCCGGCCACGATAGGTGCCACGTCGGTAACCTCGGCAGCCCATCGAGAGGAGCACCGTGGAGCTGGCCGGCAAGATCGCGATCGTCACCGGAGCTGCGAGCGGCATCGGCCGCGCCCTCGCGACCAGGTTCGTGGCCGAGGGCGCCCAGGTCGCCGCCGTCGACATCGATGGCGATGCCGTCTCCGCGGCCGCGGCCGTCATGGGCGCATCGGCGTGGCAGCTCGACGTGACCGACGAGCAGCGGACGCACGAGGTCGTCGCGGCGGTCGAGGACCAGCTCGGGCCCGTCGACGTCGTCTGCCTCAACGCCGGTATCGCCACCGGCGGAGGGGTCGAGGCATCGAACGACGCGTGGCAGCGCACCTGGGAGGTCAACCTGATGTCGCACGTCTACGCGGCGCGCGCCGTGCTGCCGTCGATGCTGGCGAGAGGCGGCGGGTATTTCGTGCACACCGCTTCGGCGGCCGGGCTGTTGACCAACATCGGGGCCGCACCGTACGCGGTGACCAAGCACGGCGTCGTCGCCCTCGCCGAATGGCTGGCGATGACGTACGGCGACCAGGGGCTGCGGGTGTCGTGCCTCTGTCCGCAGTTCGTCGACACCCCGATGCTCGACCTGTTCAACGTCGGCGGCGAGATGGGGCAATGGGTGCACAGTGCCGCCGTCAGCCCGGAAGAGGTGGCGGACGCGGTGGTCGAGGCGATGCGGGAGGAGCGCTTCCTCATCTTGCCGCACCCCGAGGTGGCCACGTACTTCGAGCGCAAGGCGACCGACTATGACCGCTGGCTGGCCGGGATGCGCCGCCTCCAGACGAACGTCGGCTACGAACCGCCGAACTTCGGGGTCTGACCGGAACCGTTCGACTCGGCCTCGCCGGTCTCGGTCGGGAAGATGACGACCTCATCGATGCCGATGTCGACGCGGTCGCCGGGGGCGACGGCGGCGTTGCTGCCCGTGCGAGCCGTCAGCCGGCGTCCGTCGGCCAGCTCGAGGACGATGAGCTGATCGTGCCCGTAGTACTCGCGATCGATGACCACTGCTGCTCCGTCGTCGGCCCGCACCGGGTGGACCCACTCGGGGCGGATCATCACTTGCACCTCACCGCGGAGGTCGCCGAATTGCGGGAAGCTGCCGAGCGGGGTGATCACCTTGCCGACCTCGGCCGTGCCGGCGACGAATTCGCTCTCGCCGACGAAGCCGGCGACCCAGGGCGTCGCGGGCCGCCGGTAGACGTGCTGCGGCGGTCCGATCTGCTCGACCCGGCCTGCGCGCATCACGGCGACGATGTCGGCGATCGCCAGCGCCTCCTCCTGGTCGTGCGTCACGAACACCGCGGTCGCTCTCGCCTCTTTGAGGATCGCCCGCACGTCCCGGCGCATCCGGTCGCGCAGCGACGCGTCCAGGTTGGAGAAGGGCTCGTCGAGCAGGATCACCGCAGGGCGCGGCGCCAGCGCTCTCGCCAGCGCCACCCGCTGCTGCTCGCCGCCCGACAGCTCGTGCGGCATCCGGTGCCCGTGATCGGCCAGACCCACCAGGCCGAGCACCTCGACGACCCGTGCCGCGGCGCCGCGGCTCAAGCCGTACGCGACGTTGTCGGCGACGGTCATGTGGGGGAAGAGCGCATAGTCCTGGAAGACCATGCCGACGCTCCGCTTCTCCGGCGGCTCGCTGTAGGTCTCGTCGACGATGCGGCGACCGCCGATGTCCACCGTTCCGTGGTCGGGCTGCTCGAAACCGGCGATGACTCTGAGCGCCGTCGTCTTCCCGCAGCCGGAGGGACCCAGCAGCGCGAGGATCGCCCCCGTCGGTACCTCGAGCTCGAATCCGTTGAGGGCGATGGACGCGTCGAAGCGCTTCGCCAGATCGTGGCAGTGGATGGCGGCGGTGGGGACTGGCGTCATGTCGAGCGGCGAGGTCTGATGACCAGTAGATACATGGGGATGGCCGATGCCGCCAGCAGCAGGAGCGCCGGGGCGGCAGCGCGCGCGTAGAACAAGTCGTTTGTCGTGCTCCAGATGCGCACCGACAGGGTATCGAATCCCGTCGGCCGCAGCAGCAGCGTCGCCGGGAGCTCCTTCATCGTGGTGAGGAACACGAGGACGCCGCCTGCCAGGAGCCCCTTCCACATGAGCGGGAGCGTCACCCGGCGCAGCGTCGACCAGGCGGTCTTGCCGAGCCCTCGGGAGGCATCCTCGAGGTTCGGATTGACTTGCAGCAGCGTCGCTTCGCCGGCGCTCGTCGCCTGGGCGAGGAAGAGCGCGGCGTAGACGAGCACGAGGAGCGTGAAGCTCTGGTACAGCCCGCCGAGGTAGTTGGCGGCGAAGAACACGACGGCGAGGGCGACGGTGATGTGGGGCAGCGAGAAGATGACGTACACGGCGCGATACAGCCACCGGCTGGCGCGACTTCGATAGCGGACGGCGAGGATGACGATCGGCAGCGCCCCGGTCATGGCGAGCAAGGCCGCGGCGAGCGACCCGGTGAGCGAGCCGGCGACCGCACCCCAGCGCATGTCGATGGCGCTGCCGCCCACCAGGCCGCGGACGAGCCAGGTCACCAGCACGCCGATCGGCAGGGCCAGCGCAATGGCGCACACGCCGCCGAGAAAGCCGTAGGCGGCTGCACGGTTGCCGCCGGCGAGGGCGACGAGCGGCGGCGTGCGCCGGGGTCGCGAGCCGAAGTAGGCCGCCCGGCCGCGGGTCCGCTGCTCCGCCCAGACGATGGCCAGCGCCAGCAGGATCAGCACGAGGGCCAGCACCGCCGCCGGGGTTCGGTCGAGCCGTCCCTGATACTGGGCGTAGATCACGCGGGTGAACACGTCGAAGCCCATCAGCGAAACGGCGCCGAAGTCGGACAGGGTGTAGAGGGCGGCGAGCAGCGACCCGGCGGCGACGGCGGGTCGCACCTGGGGCAGCACCACCGTGCGAAAGGCGTGCCACGGTCCGGCGCCGAGCGACCGGGCCGCCTCCTCGTAGGAGGGGTCGACGTTGCGGAGCCCGGCCCGGGCGACGAGGAACACGTACGGATAGGTCGACAGCGTGAGGGCGAGCCAGGCTCCGAAGCCGCCGGAGATCGTCGGCAGAGAGAGGCCGGTGAGATCGGCGAAGAGGCCCCGCGGTCCGGCGAACGACAAGAAGGCGAGGGCCAACACGTAGGACGGGATGACGAGGGGGAGCGAGACGAGGACCGTCCAGGTCCGCTTGCCGGCGATGTCGGAGCGCACGATGAGCCATGCTGCGGCCACGCCGATCGCGGCGGCCGCAACCGTGACGGATGCCGTGAAGGTGACCGAGCGGACGAGCAGCGCCCCGGTCCGGCCCGTGCTCAAGGTGTCCCACGCCGACCCGGCCGAGCCGACGACGCGGGCGGCGAGAAACACGATCGGCACCATGATCGGCACGACCACGCCGAGGGCGAGCCCCCACATCCACCGCGGGGCCCCCGTGCGCCGTGCGGTCTCCGGCGGTGCCGGGAGGATGACCTCCGGCGGGGCGGACCCGGCCGCCTCGACGGCGGTGGCCTCTCTCACAACAGGCCGGCCTCCGCAACCAGGTCGGTGGCGAGGTCGAGGACGCCGGCCAGGTCGGACAGCGAGACCTCAGGCGGGTTCAGCGAGGCGAGCGGGGGAAGATCGGCGCTGGGGCTGGTGCCGGCGACCAGCGGGTATTCGAAGGTCTCCTCGGCGAAGTACCGCTGCGCCTCCTCCGACAGGAGGTAGCGAACGAACGCTGCGGCGTCCTCGGTGTTGTCCGCGGAGTCGAGGATGCCCACCCCCGCCGGCATCACCAGCGATCCGGCGCCGCCGCCGGTGAGGAAGTGGTTGGCGGCGACGACGTCGCCCTCCTCGGCGATACGGCGGAACAGGTAGTAGTGGTTGACGAGGCCGGCGTCGACTTCACCGTCGTCCACGGCGGCGACGATCACGGAGTTCTTCGGATACGTCGGTGCCTGGTTGGCGGCGATGCCCCGCAGCCACTCGAGCGTCGCCTCCTCTCCGTCGATGAGGATCTTGGCGGCGACGAACGCGAGAAAGGAGCCGTTGGTGGGGGCGACGGCGATGCGCCCGCGCCAGTTCGGATCGATGAAGCCCTCTTCGGTCGGCGGCAGTTCGCTCGGCGTCACCTTCGTCGTGTCGTACACGACCACGCGGGCCCGTCCCGACACGCCGACCCAGCGCCCTTCGTCGTCAGAGAACCTGTCGGGCACGACGCCGGTGATGTCGGCGGCGAGGGGGGCGAACATACCGGCCAGCTTCACGGCCCCGAGGGAGGCGGGATCCTGGGCGAAGAAGACGTCGGCGGGGGAGTTGCTCCCCTCCTCGAGGAGGGTGGCGGCCAGTTCGGCGCTGTCGCCGTAGCGGACGTCGACTTCGATACCTGTCTGCGCGGTGAACTCGGCGATGAGCGGAGCGACGAGGTCCTCGCTCCGGCCGGAGTAGACCGTGAACGTGGCATCGTCGCCACCGCAGGCCGACGCGACGAGCGCGGTGGCGGCGGCGGTCATGAGGAGCTTGCGTAGCATCATCGGGGTCTCCAGGGTCCTCTCCCGGCCGGAGATTATTTCTACTATCTTGATAGGGCAAACTGCCTTACGGACAATGTCAGGCTGGCCTGACAAGCGGCAGTCGGTTGGTTGAGGGCGCATGGCACACAGCACCTACAGCGTGAAGTTTCGGGAGTACGCCGAAGCCATCTGGGAGATCGAAGAAGAGGGCATCGAGGTCATCCAGGCGCGGGTCGCCGACTGGCTGGGGGTGAGCCGGGCGAGTGTGTCCGAGATGATGAAGCGCATGGCCGCCGAGGGGCTCGTCGACCTGTCGGACGGCATCCATCTGACCGAGGCGGGGCGCCACCTCGCCGAGGTCATCGTCCGCCGTCATCGTCTTGCCGAGCGATTTCTCTCCGAGGTGCTGAAGCTGCCGTGGGACAAGGTCCACGCCGAGGCGGAGGTGTGGGAGACGACGATCTCCGACGACGTGGAGCAAGCGATGTGGGCGGTCATGGACGACCCCAAGACCTGCCCGCACGGCAATCCGATCCCCGGCGCCGGCTACAAGCCTCCGCTGATGAAGCCGATCGCCGCCATGGAGCCAGGTGAGGTGTTGCCGCTCGAGCGCATCTCCGAGGAGCTGGAGCTCGACGCCGAGATGATGGGATACCTGGATCGCTCCCAGCTCCGTCCCGGCGCCACCGTCGAGCTGCGCCGGCGGGATCCCCACGGTGCGGTCACCGCGGCCGTCAACGGGGAGCCGGTGGGCATCGGCGTGTTCGCCGCGGAGCGGCTCTTCGTCGCCCTCCCCGGCCCGCCGGCATCCTGAGCAGATCCCTTGCGAGCCGGGTCCCCATGCGGTCCTACGACGACCTGACCGAGCACGGCAAGATCCGCCGGCTCCATCGACTGGCGCGGGCGGCCCTGGCCCAATACGACATCGACGTCGTCCGGCTGCGCTGCATCGCCCGGGACACCAACACCACGTTTCGCGTCGACTGCGCCGGCGGGGCGACGTACTCGTTGCGGGTCGGCACCAGGCCCGAGGACACCGAGGTCGACACCGCAACCGAGCTGGCGTGGCTCGATGCGCTGCGAGGCGATCCCCGGATCGGCGCTCCGGAACCGCAGCGGACCCGGTCCGGAGAGCTGGTGACGGTGATCACGGACCCCGGGGTGACCGCGCCTCGCAAGTGCGTGCTGTTCAGCTGGCTTCCCGGCCGCCCGATCGGCGACGCGGCCACCGCCCGGGACTACGAGAAGCTCGGCGAGCTGGCCGCACGACTGCACGACCACGGTGAACGCTGGCAGCGCCCTGCCACCGCCCGGCCGCTCGTGTGGGACCGCGTGTTCTACTACCCGACCGAGCCGGTCGTGCTCTATGACGCAGTCCACGCCCCCGTCATGACGCCGAAACGCCGCGCCTTCGTGCGCGAGGTCGAGGCCCGCGCCGCGGCCGAGCTCGACCGGCTCTCGCGCACCGCTCTCCGGTCCGTCCTCCACGGCGATCTCCACCCGTGGAACGTGCACCGCCACCGCAACAACCTCCTGGTGTTCGACTTCGAAGACGTCATGGTCGGTGCGCCGGTCCAGGACATCGCCATCACGCTGTTCTACAACCGGGATCGCACCGACTACCCGGCGCTGCGGGATGCGTTCGAGAAGGGCTACCGCACCCTCCGCCCCTGGCCCGTCGAGTACGACGGTCAGCTCGAGCTGCTGATGGCGGCGCGGACGGTGATGTTCATCAACTACGTGCTGCGTCTGGGGCTCGACGCCGAGGAGTACGTGCCGATGGCGGTCGGGCGGATCAGCGCCGTGCTCGGCTAGCAGGGCGCGGAAGAATCACTTGGCGCACTCGTGACGGCAGCAAACTGCGTCAACAGCGGGCTATCAACGTTGTCCAACGAGTGCCGTTGGCGCCTTTTCCGCACCCTGCTAGGGCCGGAGCGCCCGCGCCACTTCGAAGCGCACCTGGAAGTCGCGGTCGTCGACGAGTCGGGCGATCGCCTCCCGGCTCCGTCCCACGCCGAGCTCGTTGAGGGCCCGCACCGCCTTCCACCGAATCCACGAGTCGTCGCTCGCAAGCGCCGCCTCGAAGACGCCGCGCAACGTCTCGTCACCGGTGTCGGCGGCGGCGTCGATCGCAGCGCGGCGCACGATGCGCGCCTCGTCGACGACGCCGGCGCGGACGGCGGTGCGGCGCACGTCGGGGTCGTCCGACTCGGTGAGGATGGCGACGGCCATGCGGCGCAGCCGGGCATCGTCGGCGTTGAGTGCCTGGAGCAGCCTGGTGCGGTGTTCTGGGTCGTCGGGATCGAGGAGGTGCAGCTCGGAGGGGCGGACGTCCAGGTGGATATGCCCGGCCTCGTGGAGCAGCGCTTCGCGGGTCCGCACGGGCGGCGCCACCGGCTCGCCGGTGGCGAAGAGGGCGGTGACGAGGGCCAGCAGCAGATCGAGCCGTTCCTCCCACGACGAGCTGCGATCGATGCCGATCGTGACGAAGTCGCCGGCCACCATGACGTCGGTCACATCACCCTCGGCGAGCAGGCGGACGACCCGCGCATCGTCGGGGGTGCCGTCGGTGCGGCGGTACCAGATGCCGGGCCCCGGTTCTCCGCCGAGAGCGAACTTGACCTTGCGAGGATGCGGCGTCGGCTCCGGAACCACCGGGCCGGCGAAGACCCGGTCGAAGATCGACCCCGCGGTGGCGGCTGCTCCTCCGGACACCCAGAGCACGTACCGTCCATCCCGGATCCCGTGGGCCATGGCGATATCCCCGCCGAGGCGGTGTTCCCACCATCCCGCCTCGATGCTCGCCGTCACCAGGTCGCTCAGCGCAGCGGCGTCCTCGTCCGTCCAGGGCTCGGCCGAGAAGAAGCGCTTGAGTAGCGTCTTGAAGGCGGCGAGCTCTTCGACGGGAAGGAACACGGCGATCTCGTAGGTGAGGAACGCCGAGGCATCCGCGGTGAGATCGTTGGCGTCGATCGCCGCCCGGGTCGCATCGAGATCGGCAGGAGCCTGGTTCACGAGACCCAGTCTCGCACGTCGCCGCAGCGGCCGGGGCCCCTACTCGCCGCCGGACTCTTCGAGCCGCAGCAGACCGACCACGATGCCCTCGACGACCGCCTTCCAGCTCGCATCGATGATGTTCTCGCTGACCCCGACGCTGCCCCAGACCTCGTCGCCGTTGCTGTTCTCGATCAGGACGCGGACCCGGGCCGAGGAGCCGTCCGACGAGTCGAGGTCGCGCACCCGGTAGTCGGTCAGGCGGATGCGGTCGAGGTTGGGGTAGTGGCGGGACAGTGCGGCGCGCAGGGCGCGGTCGAGGGCGCTGACGGGGCCGTCGCCCTCCCTGGTGGTGACCACCCGTTCGTCGCCCACGTGCACCTTCACCGTGGCCTCGGCGACGACCTCGTCGTGGCGGTGTTCGACGAACACGCGATACGACTCGAGGTGGAAGAAGTCCTGCTTCCACCCCTGTGCCTCGCGCAGGAGCAGCTCGAACGAGCCGTCGGCGGCCTCGAACTGGTAGCCCTGGTGCTCCAGCTCCTTGATCCGGTCGACGACGACCTGGGCGTCGGCACTGGAGAGCTCGAGTCCCTGCGCCTCGGCCTTCTGGAGCACCGTCGAGCGGCCGGCCAGCTCCGAAACGACGACCCGGGTGGCGTTGCCGACGATCTCGGGGGCGAGGTGCTCGTAGGCGTCGGGCCGCCGGGCCAGGGCCGAGGTATGGAGGCCGGCCTTGTGGGTGAACGCCGACGCCCCGACATACGGCAGATGCGGATCGAGGGTGAGGTTGATGACATCGGCGATGTGATGCGAGACGGTGGTCAACCGGCTGAGCCGAGCCGCCGGAATCGTGTCGATGCCCATCTTCACGCTCAAGTTCGGGATCAGCGAGCACAGGTCGGCGTTGCCGGTGCGCTCGCCGTAGCCGTTGACGCAACCCTGCACCTGATACACGCCTTCGAGCACGGCGGTGAGCGAATTGCCGACGGCCATGCCCGCATCGTTGTGGAAGTGGCAGCCGAAAGTGCCCTCGCTCACCCGCTCCGCGACCTCGCCGACGATGCGCTGCACCTCGTGCGACAGGAAGCCCCCGTTGGTGTCGCACATGACCAGCCGCTCCGCCCCGGCGTCGTGTGCGGCGCGCAGGACGGCGACAGCAAAGTCGGGGTTGTCGCGGTAGCCGTCGAAGAAGTGCTCGGCGTCGAAGAACACGCGCCGTCCCCGGCTGCGGAGGTAGGCGACCGAGTCCTCCACCATGGCGACCGCTTCCGCCGGAGTCGTGCGCAGGGCGTGCTCGACGTGGTAGTCCCAGGACTTGCCGACGAGGCAGATCACGCCGGTCTCGGCGGCAAGCAACGCGGCGAGCTGCTCGTCCTCTTCGGGGCGCACGCCGGCCCGGCGGGTCGAGCCGAACGCGACCAGGGTCGCAGTGTGCAGATCCAGCTCGCGCGTGGCCCTGGCAAAGAACTCGTCGTCCTTCGGGTTGGCGCCGGGCCAGCCGCCTTCGACGAACGCAACGCCGAGATCGTCGAGGAGCTGAGCGACGCGCAGCTTGTCGCCGGCCGTGAGCGAGATGCCCTCCTGTTGGGTGCCGTCGCGCAGGGTCGTGTCGTAGATCTCGACGCTCGTCATGGGGACCTCGTGGTTTGGGGGGGAAATGAAAGACCCCCCGCTCTGCGGAGGGTCGGGCGCACACGCGTCTCTACGGCGTGCGCCGCTACGTAATGATGATGCTGCGGAAGCAGCGGGTCGTCGTCATGGGCCGCCGAGTATGACCCGGCAGCCCGGCGCCGTCAAGAGCCGGCGCTTCGCGGCCGCGGGTAATCCGCGGTGGGGCGAATACACTGCGCGGTCCCGTGGTTCCCCGCGCCCCGTCCCGCCTGCTGGCCGCCTCGCTGATGGCCGTGACGCTGTCCGGGTGCGTCCTCACAGGGGGCAAGGATGCCCTCCCGGATTCCATCGTCGGTCAGTACGTGCTCAACGGCGTCGACCCGACGGGGGCGGAGTACGCCGGTCACCTGACGATTCGACCGGGCGACGGTCCCGACGAGTATCGGTTGCAGTGGATCGTCGCCGGCGTCCAGGAGGGTGTCGGCACGCTCGACGGTGACCGGCTGCGCGTGAGCTGGACCACCGTCGTCGGTGTCGACCTCGACGCTCGCGGCAAGGCCGAGTTCACCGTGCGCCCCGACGGCAGCCTGGTCGGCACGAGGACCGTTGCCGGTGTCGACGCCCTCGGTACCGAAGAAGCGTATCCCAATGACGACGTGCCCGACTGAAGACGTGCGGTTGCCTGGGGACGGCTGTCGTCCGGCCGCTACCGCAGCGTCAGCAGGAAGGCGACCAGGTTGTCGATGTCCTCGTCGCTCAGGAGGTCGAGGTAGTTGGGGACCATCTGGCCCGCCGGGAATCCGTCGACGACGTGGGCGTCAGGGTCGAGCAGGGACTGTCGCAGGTACTCCTCGGCGCTCATGCCGGGAACCCGGTTGGCCGCGGTCGCCGCGATTCCGGCGAACGTGGGCCCAACCCGGACTTCGCCCGGTTCGAGCGAGTGGCAGATCCGGCAGCCGGCGTTGACGCCCAGCGTCGTCTCGAAGTAGACCGATCGCCCGGCATCGGACTTGGCGACGAGCTGCGCATCCAGCACGTCGATGGTGAGGACCCGTCCCGGACCGAGGGCGACGACGTCGGCGAAGATGGTGCGGGGCTCCGGCTCGCCGTCGCGGATCAGGTCCTCGAGGCGGAGCGTTGCCCGCTCCAACCCCAGCAGCGTGCGTGCGACGCGGCCGCCGCGGCGTCGCCGCCCGGAGATGGATCGGTCATCGGGCGGCGTCCTCGGCACGGCGAACCGGGCACCTCGGCCGGGGCCGCAGTCGAGGTGTGCGCGGCGCCACACGGGTCGGCCGCCGCGCGGAAGCCCGGGCGCGACCCGGCACGTCTGCGACGATCAGAGACCCGACGTGAGTTCCATCGTCTTGATCTGGTCGTAGAGCTGCGGCCCGTAGGCGACGATGATCAACGCCACGGTGCCGATCAGCCACGGCCGCCACCGATCGAGGAACTCCGGCGTGTGCTGCGGGTCGTGCAGCGATTCGGCGATCGGGACCTCGATCTCCTCTCCCGGCGGGAGCTGGTCCTTGCTCCATGCCGTTCGGATCATGATCACGATGTAGAGCACGACGCCGACGAAGAGGATCGCACCGCCGACGCCCACCCGGAAGAGGTGACCTTGCCACTCCTCGGGCACGTAAGGCGCACTGCCCAACGGCGTGCGCCGCGGGGCCCCGAGCAGACCGAGCACGTGCAATGCGTTCGAGAAGATGATCATCCCGACGAACCAGATCCACGTCTGCGCGACCGCCCACTTGCGTTTCCAGAGCCGGTTCCCGGTGAGGTAGGGGACGAGCCAGTAGCTGATGCCCATGAAGGACAGCGTCACCGCCGTGGCCACCGTCAGATGGAAGTGACCGACGATCCAGGCGGTGTTGTGCACCACCAGGTTCACGTCGTAGGAGGCGTTCGTGATGCCGCCGATGCCGCCGAACATGAACAGGATGCCGGCCAGGAGCTGCGCCGAGACGGACGGATCGCCCCAGGGCAGCGCGCGGATCCACCCCAGGCGGCCCTCTCCGCCCCGTCGCCGGCCGGCGTATTCCAGGGACGCCACCACGGTGAACAACGTGAGCAAGGACGGGAACGCGACCCCGTACGTGAGGACGGCGTGGATGGCCTTCCAGGCCTGTGGGATACCCGGGTCGGCGAACTGGTGGTGGAACCCCACAGGTATCGACAGGATGAGGAAGAGCCAGAACGCCATGCGGGCGATCGCGTCGCTGAACAGCTTGCCGCCCGCTTGTCGCGGCAGCAACGCGTACCACGACAGGTACGCCGGAAGGAGCCAGAAGTACACCAGCGGGTGGCCCGTGAACCAGAAGTACGTTCTCGCCAGCTCGGGGTCGGTGCCATCGATCAGCCCGAACGAGTGTGGGAGCAGCATCGTGAGGATCTCGGCGGCCACGCCCAGAGTCGCCAGCTGCCACAGCACCATGGTGAGGAGCGAGGCGAACGACACGAAAGGGGTGCGTACTCCGGGGTTCTCGCGGCGCCACTCCCGGTACGTGAAGTAGAACCCGTAGCCCTCGATCCAGCTCCCCACCACCACGAGCACGAGGCCGATGTAGAAGAGCGCATCGGCTTCGAGCGGCGGATAGAAGGTGTACAGGACGGTGGCTTCGTCCAGCAGCAGCGGGATCGCTGCGGTGACCAGACCGACGACCATCGTCCAGAAGCCCACCTGATTGAGCCGCGGGTAGACGAGCGGCCGCTCGAGTCCCTTGATGATCATCAGCGTCAGGAAGCCGGTGATGAAGAACGTCGTCCACACCAGGGCGTTCAGCACGCCGTGCAGCGTGAGCCCCTGGTAGTACGACTTCAGGAGGGGCTCGAGGTACGGGTAGAGGTCGAGCCCGGAGTACTCGAAGGCCTGCAGCGGTCCGAAGAGGCTGCCGATGCCGAGGGCGAGGATGGCGAAGAAGATATGGAGCCCGATGAAGCGCTTCTCATCCTTGGTGACCTGATATCGGGTTTCGGTGACGAGCACGGCTCACTCCCCTTCCGGCTCGACGGTGAGCGTTCCGAACATGCCGGCATGGGCCAGCCCACAGAATTCGTGGCAGATGAACGGATACTCCCCCGCCTCGTCGAACGTCGCCGTCAACGTCGACACGTGTCCCGGCACGATCTGCATGTTGACGTTCGTGTCTTGGATCTTGAGCCCGTGCTGGACGTCCGTGCTCGTCACGTGGAAGGTCACCGTTGCGCCCTGTGGCACGGTGATCTCGCGGGGTTCGAAGAAGAACTGCTTCGCCAGCATGTAGACCTTGTATTCGCCGGAACCGATCTGCTGGATGCCGGGCTCGCTGAACGGCCCGGAGTCCGCCACGGTGTTGGGGTCGACTCGGTCGTGCTCGCCGGGCACCTGGAACCCGAGGACGAACCCGGTGATGCCGACGGCGAGGGAGAACACCACGAGCAGGGCGATGGAGAAGCGCAGCCAGTTCCTCTCGAGCGGGTCGATCCAGTCGGTGGCCGACCCGGGGCGATCGCTGTCGCCGCCGTCGTCGGTCATGTCGTCACCCCCCGCGCCAGCAAGATCAGGTAGATCGAGAGCCACAACAGCACCAGCACGACTACGAACAGAGTGACGACGGCAACGGTGCCGGTAGGTCGGAAGTTGGCGTCGAACTCGTCTGTCACGCCAGGATCATCGGGCATCGGAGGCACTCCCTTCGCTGTGGTTGCCACGCGCAGGCGGGGTGATCCTATCCGGGAGCGATACCCCGCGAAAGTCCCTCGCCGCGGAGACGGACGGTCCGCCACCCTCGCAGCCGTTCGCCCTACCATCGGTTCCCGTGCGAGTCATGAGCAAGAGGCCGGCCGAGACGCGTCGGGTGCGCGCCGACCGAATCGTCGGGATCGCTGGCCTCGTCGCAATGTGGGTCATGATGGCGATCGGGCCGGTGCCGGCGGCTACGGAGGAGGGCGCCGATCCCGGCGACGAGGCGCAGGCCGAGCTGCTGCTCGAGGGCCGTGAGATCTACCAGGCCAGCTGCGCTGTCTGCCATCAGCCGGACGGCCGCGGGCTCGGCGACTTCCCTGCGTTGCGTGACAACGCCAACGTCCAGGACGCCGAGTACGTCGCCACCATCATCCGCAACGGGCGAGGACAGATGCCGGCCGGACTCCTCACCGACGACCGCCAGATCGAAGCGGTGACGGCCTACCTCCAGGCAGGGCTCGTCGCTTCCGCAAGCCCGGCAGACGTGGCTGCGACCGGCGAGGTCGCCGGCACGGAGCTGCCGTTCGCCGTCGTCGTGACCTACGCCCTCGGCTTTCTCACCTTCCTTGCCGTTGCCGCCGTGATCGCCGGGCCCTACGTGTTGGCCCGGGATTCCCGCCACGCGTTCGACGGCCCGCGGGTGTGGCTGAAGGCCGGTGCCATCTTCATCTTCTTCACCGTGGCGACCGTTGTGCTGCCCAACTGGATCCTCGGGTGGGGGCCGGTGACCCGAGCGCCGCGCCTCGTGCAGGATCTCGTCGGATCGGGGGTCTGGATCGTTGCCCTCGGCGCCGGCCTGTGGGCGTTGTGGCGGGGACAGCGAGAGCGGATCCTCTGATGAAGGCGTTGCACTTCTACGACGAAAACATCCCTTGTCTCGCCGCATGCCCGGTGCACACCAACGCCGGCGCCTACGTGGCGGCCATCGCCGACGGCGACGATCTCGGGGCCTACCTCACGGCCCGGCTTCCCAACCCTTTCGCGTCCGTGTGCGGCCGGGTGTGCGCCGCCCCGTGCGAAGACGCGTGCCGGCGCGGCGAGATCGATCAGCCCATCGCCATCCGGGCGCTGAAGCGCTTCGTGACCGAGAAGTACGGGGTCGAAGCGCAGGCCGGCAGAACCTGGCTCGACGTGGCCGCACCGCCCGCCACCGATCGGGAGCAGCACGTCGCCATCGTGGGCGGCGGGCCCGCCGGCATGGCCTGTGCCCACGACCTGCGCCGCCTCGGCTACCGGGTCAGCGTGTACGAGGCAACCGGGCAACTCGGCGGCATGATGAAGCTCGGCATCCCCGAATACCGTCTGGATCGCACCCTGCTCCAGAACGAGCTCGATGCGATCGTCGGACTCGGCGTCGAGGTCTTCCTCCACACCAAGCTCGGACGTGACGTCACCCTCGCCGAGCTGCGCCGCCGCCATGACGCCGTCTTCCTCGCCATCGGCGCCACGCTCGGACGCGGGCTCGACATCGAGGGTCACGAGTCCGACGGCGTGCTCAAGGCGATCGAGTTCCTCATCAACGTCAATCAGGGTTTCGAGGTCGAGGTCGGCGAGCGGGTCGTGGTGATCGGTGGGGGCGACGTTGCGATGGACGCGGCTCGCTCGGCGCTGCGCGCCGCCGCCTACGAGGAGGCGCGCCTTGCCGCCGAATACGACGACGCCGATGCCCGCAGCTCGATGACGGAGGCGATCGACGTCGCCCGCAGCGCCAGCCGGTCGGGGGCGCAACAGGTCACGGTCGTCGCCCTCGAATCCGAGGAGGAGATGCCCGCCTCGCCGTTCGAGCTGGAAGAGGCGCAGCACGAGGACATCGAGTTCGTCCATCGCCGCGGGCCGGCGCGGATCCTCCACGAGGGTGGCCGCGTCACCGGCCTGGAGACGATCGGCGTGCTCTCCGTGTTCGACGAAACCGGCCGATTCGCTCCCGAGTTCAACGACGCCGACCGGCGCGTCCACGAGGCCGACACGGTGATCCTCGCCATCGGCCAGGCGATCGATCTCGATGCGTTGGGCGGGGACGGCCCCGACATCTCACCGCGACGGACCATCCAGGTCGACCAGGAGACGGGGGCCACGTCGATCGACGGCCTCTGGGCGGGCGGCGATGCGGCCAAGGGCCCGCGGACCCTGATCGAGGCGATCGCCGACGGGCGCCGCGCCGCCGGGGACATCCATCGCCACTTCGGCGGCGTTGCCGAGGACGCTCCTACGGGCCAGATGGTCGAGCTGACGCAGTTCCACCGACTCGACGACACCTACGATCGGGTGTCCCGGGTCGGCGTGCCGACGCTGGCGAGCGACCGCCGCATCGGCCTCGCCGAGGTGGAGACGGGCTTCACCGAGGAACAGGCGCGCTGCGAGGCCCAACGGTGCCTGCGCTGCTTCGCCAACATCCAGCTCGACGTCGGCAAATGCGTGCTCTGCGCCCTGTGCGCCGATGTGTGTCCCCTCGACCTCATCGCGCTGGTGCCCTCCGAGGAGGTCGATCCGTCCCGGCCCGGCGGCACCGCGCTCACGCTCGACGAGCGGGCCTGCATCC
>JBFFFX010000013.1:0-16779 GCA_041557775.1 Acidimicrobiia bacterium
ACAGCGGCGTTCGGGTGTTCGTCACGAGCGATTGTTGAATGCTGGCGAAGGGGTTGTAGGAGACGCTGCCGAAGTAGCCGCCGGTCAGTCCGGTCCGTGCGCGCCAGGCGACGACACCGTCGTACGGCACGCGGTCGCGGAACGCTCCGACGACGATGAGGCTGCCGAGCAGTGTGACGACGAGCGCGAGTGGCGTTGCCGAGCTCAGGAGTCGCCGTGTCGGGGTGACCCCCGAGGCGTGGGCCATCCGACCGGCGGTGCTCGCCCGCTCGTCCCTCGTGACGGCCAGGACCGCGCCCGCAAGGAGGATCACGAAGACCATGATGCGTCCGGCGCCGGTCGGGTTGCGGTCCATCGTGGCGAATTGCAGGGACAGGACGATGCCCGGCAGTACGGCGAGTCCATTCCGACCCGTCACCAGGGCATAGGCGGTGAGCGTGCCGACCGCCCAGAACACCACCATGACGATCACGACCAGTCCGCTGACCGGAATCACCGGTTCGATGCCGCTGCGGATGATGGAGAGGGCCTGACGAAGCTGCTCGCTCAACGCCGAGAAGCTGTCCGCCGTGGGGACCAGGAACGTCAGGGTTTCCGGAGTGGCGATGCGGAACGCCACGATGATGGCCGCGAGGAGATTGAGGAGCATCACGACCCAGGTGGCCAGCCGATAGGAGAGACCCGTCCAGGTGATCACGGCACCCAAAGCGAGGCCGGCCAAGATGACGAATTGCCACGGTGGTCCCTCGACCGTTGGGCGTAGCAAGCCGTTGAGCTGAGTGAACGCGAACGCGAGGATCGCGGTGGCGGCTAGCGCTGAGTAGCGGATGACCACGATCGCTCCATTGCTTCTTGCCAGGCGCTCGCCCATCGTGTGCCCCTTGGGGCCAGCACGGTGACGGCCCCGGCGTGCCGGAACCTCATGACCGCCTCGTTGCGGTCATCGGACACCGCGAGCAGGACGGTGCGCGTGTAATCGCGCCCCAGGCTGCGGTACAAGGCAAGGTGACTGTCGCCGACCCGACCGGTCACGAGGACGAGGGCCCCTCCCGCCATGCCGCGGCGGCGCATCTTGCCGACCGACGACTGGAGGTCCAACGCGGCCGACGCCTGCACCAGGGCCAGCTCCTCCATCGCCATCCCGTAGGTCTCCATGGATCCGACGGTTGTCGTCTCGACGCGGCCGGTCCACAACGTGGGGCTGAACCCGGAGGCGAACAGGTGGTGCATCGCCGAGGCTGCGCCGCGCACGGCATGCTCGAAGCTGTCCGGATGTGGATAGTGGTTCGCGTCGGGATCCAACAGCACGAGTGCGCGCGACTGCCACGGCATCTCGAGCTGGCGGATCATCAGCTCGTCGCGCTTGGCCGAGCTCGGCCAGTGCACTCGCCGCAGGTCATCGCCCTGCTGGTACTCCCGCAGCGTGAAGAAGTCCTCGCCCGCCGTCTGCGAGAAACGAGCGCGCGAGGTCGCCACGCTCGGGTCTTGTCCCCGGACGACCGGAAGCCCCTCGAGCGGTTCGATGGCCGGGTAGACGACGAGACGGTCGACGCGCCCGGCGCTGCCACCCGACTCGGCCATGCCGAAGGGGTCGCGGACCCGGACGTCGGTGGGGCCGACCCGGTAGACACCCCGCGGCCGGCACATGATCTCGTAGCGGCCAACGAGCGGGTCCCGCGGCGCGACGCGGTCGGCGACGAACTCGGCGGCGCCGAGCCCCTCGACGGTGTCGGTGACGTGAGTGTGCGACAACGCCCGATCCGCCACGAGGGACACGGTGACCAATGCCCGATCGCCGTCGTGCACCTGGTCAGGGCTCAAAGTCCTGGTGACCGTCACCCGCGGGACGATCCGGCGCACGTAGAGAGTGCCGAACGCCACCGTCAGCGTGAGGAATGCCGCCGCGCCGAGCAACATCTGCTCTCCGAACGCGACCCACAGCACCGCGAGCGCAACGGCCGCACCGAGCCCGGCCCAACCGCGGGTCGTCGGCATCAGCCCTGCGGCTTCAGCCCAGGAACCGGAACGCTCTCCGCCAGGCCCTCGATCACCGTCGCCATGTCGACGCCCCTCATCTGCGCCTCGGGGCGCAGGATCATGCGGTGGTTGAGCACCGGGCGGAGCATCGCCTTCACGTCGTCGGGGGCGACGTAGTCACGACCCGACGCGGCGGCGTGCGTGCGGGCGGCCCGCAGCAGGTACAGCGTGGCGCGCGGGGAGATGCCGAGCAGCAAGTCCGGGTCATTCCTGGACAAATCGGCGAGATCGACCAGATAGGCCTTGATCACCTCGGCAACGTGGACCCGGCGCGCGGCGTCGACCATCCAGACGACGTCGTCGGCGTGCACCACCGGCTCGAGGTCGTCGTAGGTCGAGTGATCACCGTGCGTGTCCAGCATCTGCAGTTCTTTGTCCCGGTCCGGATAGCCCATGGCGAGGCGCATCATGAAGCGATCGAGCTGGGCCTCCGGCAACGGGTACGTCCCCTCGTGCTCGATCGGATTCTGCGTGGCCACCACCAAGAAGGGTGCCGCGAGGTGGCGGGTCACGCCGTCGACGGTCACCTGGCGCTCCTCCATTGCCTCGAGCAGCGCCGACTGCGTTTTGGGGCTCGCCCGGTTGATCTCGTCGCCCAGCACCACGTTGGCGAATACGGGGCCGGAACGGAACACGAACTCGCCCTGATCGCGGTCCCAGACCGACACCCCGGTCACGTCCGACGGCAGCAAGTCGGGGGTGAACTGGATGCGGGAGAAGGTGCAGTCGATCGAACGGGCCAACGACTTGGCGAGCAGCGTCTTGCCCACACCCGGCACGTCCTCGACGAGGGCGTGGCCTCCCGAGATCAGGCAGATGGTCATCAGCTCGATGACATCGCGCTTGCCCTGGATGACCCGCTCGATGTTGTCGGTGATCGTGTCGAAGCGCTTCCGGAAACCCTGGAGGTCTTCGGCCCCGATGGTCACAAGCGGTCTCCTTCCTCCGGCAGAGAGAAACTGAGGTTATCAAAGCCCATGCACCAAGGATGCGGGCCGCCGAGCTCCTGGGGTCCGCTCGTCGTGTGGTAGAACGGTGGAGCTATGCCATCGGTTCCCGCCTGGGCGGTCGCCAAGACCGTTGCCGGCCGTCCTTCGATATGGGGGGAGGCGCTGCGGAGCCTGCCCGCGCTGGCCCGCCGTGGGTGGTGGCGAAAGCCGCCGTTCCTGCCGCTGCCGGATCCGGAGTACCTGGCGTGGCGGATCGCCACCGCCTACGGGGACTCCGCGG
Source organism: Acidimicrobiia bacterium (assembly GCA_041557775.1). Lineage (GTDB taxonomy): Bacteria > Actinomycetota > Acidimicrobiia > Spongiisociales > UBA5794 > DATHZQ01. The sequence continues at coordinate 3,268 of JBFFFX010000013.1, forward strand.
GCCCGATCGAGCCACACGACGTTGTCGCGTTCTTGGAGTGGCGTCGCCGCCAACGGCGCTGAGGGGCGCCTGCTGCACGGTGAACGAGTCGAAGTCCGGCACGACGTGCCATGCAGTGGTTCTCACCGCCGACGAGCGGAGGTGCATCCTGAGTCTGCAGGTACGCGGGTGCTGAACCGGCGTCCTCCCTCCCCGGGGCGGCTTCGCTATTGTCGGACGCGTATCGGTACGAGCCAGGCGGTTCGTTGGGGTGCGGGAGGCACGGAATGCAGCGATGGATGGCGATGACGGCAGCGATGCTCATGGTGGTCGCTGCCTGCGGGGGGGATTCGGACGAGGGGACAGTCGACGGCGGGGGTCAATCCGACGCGACCCAGGCCGCAACGACGCAGCCTGCTTCCGACAACGGCTCCGACGAGACGGCGCCTCCTCCATCTGATGACACCGATGACGGTGACGGCGGTGGTGGCGACGAGGCCACTGGTCCGTCGACCGCAACGGTCACCCTGGGGGACACCACGTACAGCTTCTCGTCCGAGGGTGCGATGGTCGCGCAATGTCTGACCGACCTGTTCGGCATCTTCTCGATCCAGCTGCCGATGGTCGACGACACCGGAGCACAGGCCGACGGCAACATCGCCATCGTCGCATTGCACGAGGGAACCGACCCGGACGAGGTCGGAGAAGTCAACTCCGTTGAGCTCAGCGTTGGCGACGACGACTGGGTGGCCGACGAAGCCGACATGATGTTCGAGGCGTCAGATGCGCTCGAGCCGGGCATGAGCCAAGTCGACTCGGTGGAGATCGATGGAAGGACGGTCCGTGGTACGGCCACGTTCTTCCGGCAAGGCAGCGTCTTCACCGGCGAGGTCGAGACCATGACCGGGTCATTCGAGGCCACATGCGGTGAAGAGCGCACGTCATAGCCCGTTGTCAACGCAGTCTGCGGCCATCGCGAGTGCGCCAAGCCCTCTACCGATATCAGCCGTATTCGGCCGGGACGTTGGTGGCGGCTTTGATCAGGTGAAGGCCTCCGAGTGGAGCGGTGCTTGCCGTCAACACCCACCGGAGACCTTCATGGGTCACCGTGAGGCGAGTCCGGATTGAGGGATGCCGGTTGCGTCTGGCGCCGAAGCGATGGGGTGTCGCGTCCGTGGGCTCATCGTTGGGTTGCCCGATGGGACGCACACCGTGATGCGGGGCTCGAGTACCGGTCGTAGCGGCCGCACTCGTCACCGCGACCCGAACCCCGGACGCTGTTGGGCGGCAGGTGGTCGAGACCGGGCGCCGGCTGCGGGTGGGGCCGGACCGGCTCGCCGATGCGTGCCCGGTGCCCCGGGGTCAGTCGGCGCCGATGGACCTGACGATGTCCTCGGGGCGACGACCGGCAATCAGTTGGTCCATGCCACCCGGCACTACCAAGGAGGATCCGGAGGCAATGGCGACGGTCTTGCCCTCGGAGTTGGACACCTCCGCCTGGGCCACCCGGATCGACCGGCCGCTGTGGACGATTTGGCCGGTGATGTCGAGCAGGCTCCCGTCCAGCCGCACCGGACGGAGGAATCGAACCTGGAGGTCGAGGGTCGGGGCAACGGCACCCGCATCGAGGGTCGACCAGACGGCTCCGGTGATCGCCGAGTCGCAGGCCCAGGCCAGCAGCCCGCCGTACATGGCCGGTGCGCCGACGCTGAACCACGGGCTGGCCGGAAGCGTGGCCGTGACCATCCCCACCTTTGCGTGAATGAACGTGAGCCCGGTGAGAGCCTGCACGGGACCCCACATGTCGGGGCCGGACAGGCTGCGTTGCACATCAACGCGACGTCCCTCCCAGATCGCCGGGTCGTGGCGTAGCTCATCGGGTACCGGTCGGAGATACGGGTCGGGAGGATCCTCGATCGCTGGATTGGCCTCCGAGAGTTCGGCGTCCGGATCGAAAGGAACGTCCTGGATGACACACCGGGTGGTCGCATGCGCCATCGTCCGGCCCCTGCTGTCTTCGATGGTGGCCTCACTCACCCCGACCTGGCGACCCAGATACACCGATCGCCCGCGACCGACGAGCTGTCCGCTCTCTCGCGTCGTAGGCCGCACGTAGTTGATCGACAGCTCGCTGGTGGAGACCATCTTCCCCGGTCCCAGCCCCGTGTAGAGGGCAGTGGCGATCGGGGCGTCGGCGATGATTGCATAGGAGCCGCCCCAGATGATCCCGACCCCGTCTTCCAGCCAGGGTGTCACGGGCATGGCGAACGTCGACTTGCCCAAACCGACCTCGGTCGGGGACAGACCCATGAGATGGTGCATCGGTGGCGTCGGGCCGGCGCCGCGAACCGCCCGCCGCATCGCCTCCAGACCTGGCAACTTCAGCGCCGTTGTGTCGCCGATGGTGCCTCGGACAGGTTCACTGACCACGGGTTCCATCCCAGGAGGGTACCTGCAGGCTCGACCGGACCCCAGCTCATCGCGTTGCCGGCAATCGCGGGCCCAGTGTTTGGCGTGCGCGACCGCTGGGCCGACTGGAGCCCCGGAGCCCTGGATTCGTCGCCGGTGTGGTGGTGAGGACGTTGGGGTTCGTGAGGCGGCGGCCGGGCCCCTGGTACCCTGCCGGCCATGCCCAGGGCGCTGGTGCTCAACGCTACGTACGAGCCGCTGTCCGTCGTTCCGGTGCGGCGGGCGTTGGTGCTCGTCCTCCATGAGCGCGCCGACGTGGTCGAGACGAACGGGCACATCTGGCACTCCGAACGCCTCACGCTGTCGTCTCCTTCAGTGATCAAGCTGCGCCGCTATGTCAAGGTGCGGATGGACCGGCGCGTGCCGCTCAACCGGCGTTCCATCTTCTTGCGGGACGACTTCACCTGCCAGTACTGCAGCCGTCCAGCCGAGAACGTGGACCACGTCGTCCCCCGCGCCCAGGGCGGTACGCATACCTGGGACAACGTCGTCGCCGCGTGCCGCCGGTGCAACACGAAGAAGGGCGGAAGGACGCCGGAACAGGCCGGCCTGTCGCTGCGGATGCGGCCCAAGGCACCGCCCCGCCAGGGTTGGGTGGCATTCGCCTCGGGTCTGCGGCCGGACCCGGCGTGGGAGCCGTACCTGGGACACGGCTGAGTCGGGGCACCATGGGGAGCCCGCCCGCTCGCTCGCCTCGTACACTCCCATCATGACCGTCGAGACCGTGCTCGGCACGTGCCACCACGATTGTCCTGACACCTGCGGCTGGATCGCCACGGTGGAGGACGGTGTCGCGGTCAAACTGCGGGGCAACCCGGACCATCCGTACTCCCTCGGCGAGCTGTGTCCGAAGGTCAACCGGTTCATCGATCGGGTGTACAGCCCCGACCGCCTCCTCCGCCCGTTGCTCCGCATCGGGCCCAAGGGGTCGGGTGCGTTTCGCCAGGCGACGTGGGACGAGGCGCTCGCCGCGGCGGCGTCGGGCCTCCAGGCCGCGATCGGGCGCCACGGCGGCGAGTCGGTGCTGCCCTGGTGGGACGCGGGCACCCAGGGTTTGCTCCACTGCTCGTCGCTGGATCAGCGACTCTTCGCCCGGATGGGGGCTTCTCGTCTCACCGGCTCGTTGTGCGGAGGTACGGCGGGCGCCGGATTCGCGGCGACGACCGGCAGCGGCATCGGGGCCGATCCGATGGACGTGCGTCATGCCCGCCTCATTCTGCTGTGGGGCACCAACACCAAGCTGACGAATCGCCATCTGTGGCCCTTCATCGAGGAAGCACGGCGGGCCGGTGCAAGGGTGGTCGTCATCGATCCGATCCGAACCGCCACGGCGCAGGCTGCGGACTGGTTCATCCAGCCGCTGCCGGGCACGGATGTCGCGCTGATGCTGGCGATGATGCACGTCCTGATTCGCGACGACCTGATCGACCACGACTACGTGACTCGTCACACGGTCGGCTACGAGGACCTGGCCGCACGGGTCGCCGAGTGGCCGCCCGAGCGGGCGGCGGACGTGTGTGACGTTCCCGCCGACGAGATCGAACGTCTCGCCGATGCCTACGGGACGGTGCGGCCCGCGTTCATCAGGACGCTCATCGGCGCCGAGCATCACGAGAACGGGGCAATGTTCTTCCGCACGCTGGCGTGTCTGCCCGCACTGACGGGTTCGTGGCGAGAGCGCGGCGGGGGCCTCGCCCGCAGCGTCGGTGCGTGGGAGGAATCGGTGATCGACCACGCCGCCTTCGCTCCGACCACGCAGCCGGCCACCCGCGGGATCAACATGAATCATCTGGGGCGCGTCCTCACCGACGAGACCCTGGATCCTCCGATCGCCGCGCTCGTTGTGTGGAACGGCAACCCGGCGGTGACGGTCCCCAACGCTGAAGCGATTCGGCGCGGGCTGATGCGCGACGACCTCTTCACGATCGTCAGCGAGCAATTCATGACGGACACGGCGCGGTATGCCGATGTCATCTTCCCGGCGACCACTCAGCTCGAGCAGCGCGACGTCGTCGCGTCGTGGGGTCATCTGTATCTGGGGTGGAACGAGCCGGCCATCGCACCCTTGGGGGAGACGGTGCCGAACACCGAGCTGTGGCGGCGCCTGGCCGAGGCGATGGCGTATACCGAGCCGGAGCTGTTCGAGAGCGACGACGCGCTGCTCGCCGCCGCGCTCGTACGGTTCGACGTCGACCGCTTGCAGACCGAGGGCTTCGTTCGGCTCCCGGTGCCCGACGAGATCCTCCCGTATGCCGCCGGCGGCTTTGCGACGGTGAGCGGCAAGGCCGAGCTCTCCAGCGCCGCCCTCGCGGCGAGAGGCCTCGATCCGTTGCCGGCCTTCGTGCCGCCGGCGGAGAGCCGCGCGGGAAACCCGGAGCTGGCGGCCCGCTATCCGCTGTCGCTACTCACGCCGAAACACCATCCCCGTCTGCTCAACAGCAGCTACACCCATCTCCCCAAGCATGGCCCCCTGGAGGGAGGGCCGTTCGTGGAGATGGATGCGGCGGATGCGGCGGCGCGCTCGCCGCGGTGTGGAACGACCGGGCGCGGCTCGAGCTGCCCGTTCGCATCTCGGATCGGCTCCGCCCGGGTGTCGTTGCAGTGCCCTTCGGTTGGTGGTCGGCCGACCATGGCGGGGGATCGACCGCCAATTCGCTCACGAACGACACTCTCACCGACTGGGGCGGCGGCGTCGCCTATTCCGACACGATGGTCGAAGTGGCGGCAACCGGCTGAGCTCCAGGGTTGGTCCAGTCCTACCTCGTCGCGCCGTTCGCAACGAGTCCAGGGAGCTGCTCGAGGGAAGCGATCTCGTGGTCGATGCCGGCGCCGGCCGGCGCCGGCTTTCCGGCAGGGTTGTACCAGCAGGTGGCGATGCCGTAGTTGATGCCTCCGGCGATGTCGGAGGACAAGCTGTCGCCGACCATCAGCGTTGCGGATTTCGCCGGCCAGTCGAGGGCGGCGAACGCGAGGTCGAAGATCTGCGTCCCGGGTTTCGCCGTGTCCACTTCACCGGAGATCACGATCGCGTCGAAGTACGGCTCCAAGTCGAGCCGTGCGATACGGGCACGCTGCACCTCGCTGAGACCGTTCGTCACCAGCGCCAGCGTGGCCTCCCCGGCGAAGTGGCCGAGCACCTCCCTGGCGCCGGTGTAGAGCTCGCCGTAGGCACCCATGCCTTCGACGAACGCATCGGCGATGACTTGGGGGTCGGCCTCGAGCCGGGCTTCGGCGACGAGGTCGCCGAAGCGCCGCGCCTGCACCTGGTTCGGCGTCAGCTCCTGACGTTCGACCGCCGCCCACAGCGCACGGTTGATGGTCACATACGTCGCGAGATGATCGAGAGGCGACTCGACGCCACCGGCGTGAAGCGCGTGCTCGAAGGCGGCGACCTCGGAGGTCTCGGCGTCGAACAGGGTGTTGTCGAGGTCGAACAGCAAGGTCGAGTAGCGCATGGAGCCAGAGCGTACGCCGTATCTCGACCCAACCGGTCGGATCGTGCCGGATCCCGCCGGATCCCGCCGGATCCCGCCGGATCCCGCCGGATTCCGTCAGATGTAGAGGTTGATGCCGGCGCCTTCCATGATTCGCATGAAGGTGAGGTACTCGACGATCTTGACGTCGTCGAAGATCACGTCCTCCTTCTCCACTTTGAATCGCTGCATCGACGGCCCGCAGATGTAGATCGTCGCCCCGAGGCTGCGCATCTGGGTCAGCTTGTCCCTGGCAGCGATGTGACCCGATCTGGCCATGCCGGTGGCGGCGAAGCGGCTGAAGGGCCGCCACCATCCGCCGAGCTTGGGCTTGAAGCCGTGCTTGAGGACGTGCACTCCGGGTCCCTGGAAGAACAGGTGCACGTCGATCCCCTCGAGCGACGCGCCGAGGGCGAACCCGAGAGGCGACAGCAGCTCTTCCAAGCCGTCGGTCGAAACGACCATTGCCAGCCGGCTGTCCCGACGAAGTGTCGTCCCCTTCTGGATCAGGAAGCGGCGAGCCTCAGGGATGAAATCCGCAGCGACCAGCTCGTGCCCGTTGGCCTCGCACCAGGCGGCGATGTCCGATTCGAATGGCTCGAAGTCGTCGGTGATGATCTCCAGCACTTCACCGGTCTCCATGAGTTCGAGCTCGGTCGTCGCGTCGAACACGACAAAGGTGGTGATGGTGCGGCCCCGCCGGTCCAGCGACCTCGCCGGTGCGTCCATCGTCATCGTGGCCTCCTTCTCCCTGCGTCGTTGTCGCCATGACACCGCCTCAACCCCCGGCCCGCTAGGGGCCCCTGGCCCGATTCGGCCCGGAGAGCGTTTGCGAACGATGTCGCCCCTGGTTCCGCCGACAGGGCGATCGGCGCTCGACGCGGTCCCGATCCGTCCCCGTCGAGGTCCGTTCTGGATCTTCGGCAAATGGGGGAGCGCTGGGGCCGCGGTGGGATGTAGTAATTGACATGTGGCGCGTAGTGGGGCATAGTGGGGGCTCGTGGGAGATGATGGCGTAACGGAGTCGGTGTGGCGTGTTCCTTGGGGAATTCGAACATTCGTTGGACAGCAAAGGGCGGCTGGTGCTGCCCCGCAAGTTCCGCGATGCCCTCGAAACCTCGGGGTGCGTGCTCACCAAGGGGCAGGAGAGCTGCCTCTACGTCTTCTCGATGGAGCAGTGGGAGGAAGAGGTGGCCCGGCTTCGCCGGCTGCCGCGTACCGACCGCCGCAACCGCAAGTACACCCGTTCGTTCTTCGCCTCGGCGCTGGACCAGACCCTCGACAAGCAGGGTCGCATCCAGATCCCGGAGCGGCATCGCGAGTTCGCGGGTCTGGGCAAGGACGTCACCGTCGTCGGAGCGATGGATCGCATCGAGATCTGGTCGACGGAAGCCTGGGCGGCCGAGGCCGCTGAGGCGGACGAGTACTACAGCGGGATCGAGGAAGTGCTCAGCGAGGACGGTGGGATCTGATGGCTCCGGCACCCACATCGCACACGATGACAACAGACAGGACGTCTGGTCCATGTTCAGCCTCTCGGATGCCAATTGGGAGGCCCCTTACTCCGCCCGCTTCCAGGTTGGCGCCAGCGCTCCGGGAGGCTGAACATGGCACAGACGCCCTATCACGTCGCGGTGATGGCGCCGGAGGTGCTCGAGCTGCTGAGGCCCGTGCACTCCGGCGTGATCGTCGATGCGACGTTCGGTGGGGGAGGGCACACCCGGGTCTTGCTCGAAGCGATGCCCGACGTTCGGGTGCTGGCGCTCGATCGGGATCCCGATGCATTGGCACAGGCCCCGGACGATCCACGTCTGCAGTCCGAGCTGGCGAACTTCGGGGACCTGGCCGAGGTGCTCCGCCGCCCGGAGACGGAGGCGTGGGTGCATGAACACGGTGACGGTGATCCGGACCGCCTCGGTCTGGCTGGGGTGCTCTTCGATCTCGGCGTCTCGTCCCATCAGCTGGATGAGGCAGCGCGCGGCTTCTCGTATCACCAGCCGGGTCCGCTGGACATGCGCATGGGGCCCGACGCCGCGCGGACCGCGGCAGACCTGGTCAACGACCTCGATCCTGCGGAGTTGGTGCGGATCTTCCTTCGCTACGGCGAGGAGCGCTATGCCCGCCGCATCGCCGAGCGCATCGTCGCGACCCGACCGATCGATGACACCGCACAGCTCGCCGGCGTCATCGCTGGTGCCGTGCCGGCCGCAGCCCGGCGCCACCGTCATCCTGCGCGGCGTGTCTTCCAGGCGCTCCGCATCGCCGTCAACGACGAGCTGGTCGCCGTCGACCGCGGCCTCGACGCCGCACTCGCCGCGCTCCGGCCGGGAGGTCGCGCCGTGGTGATCGCCTACCACTCGCTCGAAGATCGCATCGTGAAGCGGCGTTTCGCCGCCGGCGCCGCCGGCTGCGTGTGTCCGCCCGAGCTTCCCGTGTGCGCCTGTGACAACGTCGCCGAGCTGCGCCGCCTGACCCGAAAGCCGTGGCGCCCGTCTGACGAGGAAGTCGCCCGCAACCCGCGGGCGCGGAGTGCCCGGCTGCGGGCGGTGGAGAGGATCGCCGCATGACGACGCAGAGTGTTCGCCTCCACACGCTGCACCAGGTCGCTGCCGAGCAGCAACCGCGGCGGGTGCGCAACTCGAACCGCCTGCGGCCCTGGGCGCTCTTCGTCATCGTGGTGATCGCAGCCTTCTTCGGGCTGACCTACAGCCGGATCTCGCTCGATCGATCGGCTTTCCTCCTCGACACACTCGAAGAGCAGATCGCAACCGAGCACGCCAGGCAGTCGGCGCTGCGCGTCGAGCTGGCGGAGTTGCGCGATCCGCAGCGGATCGCCCGGGCGGCAGGGGACTTGGGTCTGGTGTTTCCGGCATCGCGAGTGGATCTCGCCGTCGAAAGGGTGAGCACTCACGAGCTGGACGCCGATTACCGCTGGGCACAGTTGAAGGCGTACGTCAACGCACAACCGTGAATGAGGACGGAGCGGAGAACGATGGTCACGATCCATGGCCGAGCACCCATCACGGGTGCGGAGCCGCCCGGGTGTTGACATGGGCCGGCGGCGGGGAAGGGGCCGCGAAGGTCGCCTGATCATCGTCGGGCTCGTGCTCGTCCTTGCCTGGATCGGGCTCGGTTACCGCTTGTTTCAAGTGCAGGCTCTCGAGGCGGAGATCTTCGCCTCCGACGGCGTCGACCAGCGGGTTCGCCATGAAGACCTCCCGGCGACCCGAGGAACCATCTTCGACCGAGATGGCGTTGAGCTGGCCGTGACCGTCGAGGCGACGACCGTCGTGGCGAACCCCAGCCAGATCGCCGACCCCGCGTTCATGGCTCGGTTGATCGCTCCGCTGGTCGGCGTCGACGAAGCCGAGCTGCGCGACCGGTTGGACGGCGACGGCCAGTTCGCCTACGTTGCGCGGTCCGTCGACCCGGCTCATGCCGAGCTGGTCGAACGTCTCGTGGATGAGATGGCGTTGACCGGGATCTACTTCACCAGCGAACCCAAGCGCGAATATCCGGCCGGCTCTCTCGCCGCGCCGCTGATCGGTTTCGTCCGCGCCGACACCCAGGTCGGCCTGGAGGGCCTCGAGTTTTCGATGGACGACCGGCTCACCGGAACGCCGGGAACCCAGATCGTCGAGCGCGACGCCTACGGCACGCCAATCCCGCAGGCAGAGTTGCTCATCGAACCCGCCGTTCCTGGAGCCGACATCATCCTGACGCTCGACCGCGACATCCAGTTCGCGGCCGAGGAGGCGTTGACCAAGGCATTGGAGAGGACCGGCGCGCTGTCAGGCACTGCGGTCGTCCTCGACATCGACAGCGGAGAGGTGCTGGCGATGGCAAGCGTTCCCGGATTCGATCCGAACGACCGTTCCGGGGCCACCCCCGAGCAATTTCGCAATCGCGTCGTCGCCGACGTCTTCGAGCCCGGATCGACGCTCAAGGTGATCACCATCGCGGCCGCGCTCAACGAGCGCATCGTGACGCCGGGGACGATGTTCGACGTACCGGCGGAGCTGCTGATTCACGACAAGACGTACACCGATGTGGGTCGCTCCGACCCGAAGTCGATGAACGTTGCGGAGATCGTGGCCCGATCGTCGAACATCGGCACGATTCTCGTCCAGGAACGACTCGGCAACGATCTGCACCACGAGTATCTCGCCCGATTTGGTCTCGGGTCTCGAACGGGGACGGAGCTGGCGGCCGAGGTCTCGGGGCGACTCCATCCCGCGGCAGAGTGGTGTGCAACGACCTGCGGTCCGTCGACGGCAATCGGTTACCGCGTCGATGTCACCGTGCTCCAGATGGCGGCGGTGTTCGCCACGATTGCCAACGACGGCGTGTGGGTCGAGCCGCACATCGTGCGCGAGATGATCGAAGGGGACGGCACGCGAATCGTGCACGAACCTGTCGAGCGGCCGGTGATCGAGGCCGAAACCGCACGGATGATGCGCCTCTTGCTGCAAGGTGTCGTCGAGACCGGCACCGGCGAGCGGGCGCGGGTCGACGGCTACGTCGTCGGCGGCAAGACCGGAACCACCGAGAAGCTGATTCCCGACGTCGGCTACTCGGCGACGGATCGGATCGCGAGCTTCATCGGCATCGCTCCGATCGACGTGCCCGAGGTCGTGATCGCGGTCGTCCTCGACTCGCCGTACGGCGAGGTCGTAGAGGACGACGGGACGGTTTCGCGCCTCGAGTTCGGCGGCGTGTCGGCAGCTCCGGTCTTCGCCGAGCTCGCCGAGGCGACGCTGCACCAGCTCGGGATCGCTCCCAGTGCGAGCTGACACCGTTCTCCTGAGCCATCTCGAAGCCGTTGCCTCCGCGACGCAATCTGCGCGGCGCATCGGCTCCGACGTCTCGGTGCGCGACCTGGAACACGATTCACGCCGTGTCGGGCCGGGATCGGCCTTCATTGCGTTGCGCGGCGCCGCGGTGGACGGACACGACTTCATTTCGTCCGCGATCGCCGCAGGTGCGGCGGCTCTCATCGTCGACCACGAGGTCGATGCGGTGGTTCCTCAGCTCGTTGTCGCCGACACGCGGCCGCTCATGGCGCCTCTCGCCGCCGCCGTCCACCGCCACCCTTCCGCAGAGATGACCGTTGTCGGCGTCACCGGCACCAACGGAAAGACGACGGTCACCCACTTGCTCGAGTCGATCGGACGGGCCGCCGGCAAGAAGGTGGGCTTGATCGGCACGATCGGCGCCCGAGTCGCGGGGGTTCCCCAGCCGGTCACCCACACGACGCCCGAAGCTACTCAACTGCAGCGGCTTCTCCGATCGATGTCCGATGCCGGTGTCGATCTCGTGGCCATGGAGGTCTCGTCCCACGCGCTGGCCTATGGGCGGGCCGACGCGATCGACTTCGAGGTGGCGGCCTTCACCAACTTGTCGCAGGACCATCTCGACTTCCACGGCGACATGGAGGAGTACTTCGCGGCGAAGCGCCGCCTGTTCGAACCGAACCGGGCTCGAAGGGCGGTGATCAACATCGACGATCCGGCCGGAGCCCGGCTCGCAATCGAGGTTGCGATCCCGGCGACGACGGTCGGCTTCCTGCCCGAAGCCGGCATTCATGCCCGCGTCCTGAGTGCCGATCCCCGGGGGACGACGATGGAGATCGTCTCGCCGGGTGGAGCGTTCACGGTGACGACGCGCCTCGCCGGACAGTTCAACGCCGCCAACGCGCTCGTCGCGGCCGCTTGTGCGCTCGAAGTCGGCATCGGCCCCGATGCGGTCGGGGCAGGTCTCGCCGGGGCCGGATCCGTTCCGGGCCGGTTCGAACCCGTCGAGGCGGGTCAGGAGTATGCCGTCATCGTGGACTACGCCCACACTCCGGGAGCGATTCACACCGTGATCGACGCGGTACGTCCGCTGACTGCGGGCAGGGTGATCGCGGTCGGGGGAGCGGGAGGCGATCGCGACCGCGGAAAGCGGCCGCTGATGGGCGCTGCTCTCGCCGAGGCGGACCTCGCCATCGTCACCTCGGACAATCCCCGGTCGGAGGATGCCGCGGCCATCGCCGCCGCCGTCGTGTCCGGCGCTCCTGCGGGACGCTCCGTGGCGACCGAGCTCGATCGACGGCTGGCCATTCGCCGCGCCGTGGCTGCGGCCGCGGCAGGGGATGTCGTGCTGATCCTCGGGAAGGGGCACGAGACCGGCCAGCACTTCGCCACCGGCTCGATCCCCTTCGATGACCGCATCGTCGCCGCCGAGGAGATCCGCGCTCTGGCTGCCGGCCCCCAGGTCTCGCCTCTCTCCTGGTCGCCCGCCGAGATCGCCGCGGCCACCGGGGGCCGGGTCTTCGGCGACCCCTCGGTGAGGGTCACGAGCGTCGTCACCGACTCGCGGGAGGCGGGGCCGGGGGCGCTCTTCGTTGCCATGCGGGGAGAAGCCCAGGACGGCCACGCCTACGCGGGCGACGCCCTGCGCGCCGGCGCCGCCGCGGTGCTGGTGGAGCCCGCGAACACGATGCAACCCAGGATCGAGGTCGCCGACACGTCGGTGGCGCTGCGCGATCTCGCCGCGGCCCGCCGGGATCAGTTCATCGTCCCGGTGATCGCGGTCACCGGTTCGACGGGGAAGACCTCTACGAAGGATCTGCTCGCGGCGGCTTTGCCGAACGCTGCAGCGTCGCCCAAGTCGTACAACAACGAGGTCGGTGTTCCGCTCACCGTTCTCGGCGCCCGCCACGATGCGGAGTACCTGGTGGTCGAGGTGGGGTCGCGGGGCCGCGGCCACATCGCCTGGCTGATGCCGGCGGTGCGACCGGACGTCGCCATCGTCACCAACCTCGGCGTCGTTCATCTGGAGACCTTCGGCACGACGGACGAGCTGGCTGCCGCCAAGTTCGAGCTCGTCGAGGGCCTTGTCGCCGGTGGAACCGCAGTGCTCCCCGTCGACGAGCCCCGGCTGCGCCGGCCCCACGCCGGGACGACGCTGACCTTCGGTGAGAATCCGCGGGCCGACGTCGCCGTGGCCGATCTGGAGCTCGACGACGTGGGACGGCCGACGTTCACCCTGCGTACGCCGGCGGGTTCCCGCCGGATCCGGACTGGGCTCAGGGGGGCGCACCAGGCGAAGAACGCCGCCGCCGCGGTCGGTGCCGGCCTCGCCGTTGGGGTCTCCTTGGACACCCTTGCAGCAGGGCTCGAGCAGGCTCAGGCTTCCGCGTGGAGGATGGAAATCCACCCCGGGCGCTTCACCGTCGTCAATGATGCGTACAACGCAAACCCGGATTCGGTCCTCGCGGCTCTCGAGACGGTGGCCCGGCTTCCCGGCCGGCACGTCGCCGTGCTGGGCAAGATGGCCGAACTGGGGCACGTCGAAGCGGAGGAGCACCGGCGCATGGGTGCCGAAGTAGCGCGGTTGGGCTATGCGGCCCTGATCACCGTGGGGGAGGATCCCGGCTATGGCGCCGGTGCCGGCGACCTCGCCATCGAGGTATCCGACATCGACGATGCCCTCGGTGTGCTCCGCGACGTGCTTCGCGATGGCGACGTCGTCCTGGTCAAGGCCTCGCGAGCGATCGGCCTGGAGCGACTGGCGCATCGTCTCGTCGAGGAGGCGATCTCGTGATCTC
>JBFFFX010000014.1:0-16646 GCA_041557775.1 Acidimicrobiia bacterium
ATCTGTCTGGTGCGCGACATTCACACAGCCACGGATCAGCGAAAACAAATGACCGAAACGCTGGTGCGCATGGCCCATGATCTGGGCGTGGTAGTGCTGGCCGAAGGCATCGAACACCAGAGCGAAGGGACCGGCGCGCTGCGCAAGGCGACCAAGGTCACCCGCAAGCTCGATTTCGACGAGGGCGAGATGGTCGCGCCGCGAAGCCAGCGGCTCTACTCCTTCACCGACGTGGTGCAGCTGAAAGTGGTGAAGCGCCTGCTCGATGCCGGGATGAGCTTGAAGCGAATCCGGAGCGCCATGGAGATCCTGCGCGACCAACTGCAGAGCGACGCTCCACTCGCCGACGTGACTCTGCTGTCGGATGGCTCGACGATCTTTGCCGCGCACAGTCCGGACGAGGTCGTTGACGTCTTCCGCCGGGGCCAGGGCGTCTTCGGCATAGCCGTGGGCCCGGTCCAACAGGAGCTGGAAGGGGAGATCCACCGGTTGTTCCCGGAGCCCGCCGATGTCGGCTCCGGACGAGAGGCAACCGCCAACTGACATGACCGAAGATCTCGACGCGACGAAAGCCGACGGCGTCGCGTTCGCTCACGAGAGTGAACGGCAGTTCGCCAAGGTGCTCGACTTCTACGACATCCCGTGGGAGTACGAGCCTCGCGAGTTCGCCGTCGAGTGGGGTGACGATGGCGAGCCGACGAAGTACTTCCGGCCGGACTTCTACCTCCCCGACGACGATCTCTACATCGAGATCACGACGATGAACCAGAAGCTCGTCACCAAGAAGAACAAGAAGGTGAAGCTGCTTCGCGAGTTGTATCCCGAGATCAGGTGCAAGATCCTCTATCAGCGCGACTACCTGAATCTCCTCGTCAAGTACGACCTCGCCGATCCGGTGCAACGTGATCTGCCGGCGGCGCCGACGCGGATCCCCGGACCGCCTCAGGTGGTCAACCTGGGCGAGGTGGACACCGGCGCCGCGGTGAGCTGAGCGTCGTCCGGCGCTGAGTAGGGTTGGCGCGCAGCTCAGAGAGCGCGGCGCACTCGAGGAGGAGGCCCCACGATGTTGCAGACCCCACTGCGAGGCGCGCACGAGGACCTCGGAGCCCGGTTCACGGAGTTCGCCGGCTGGGAGATGCCGCTTCAATACGAGGGCGTGGTGGCCGAGCACATGGCGGTGCGCACGGGCGTAGGCGTGTTCGACGTGTCGCACCTTGGACGATTCACCGTCGATGGGCCCGGGTCGACGGATCTGCTTCGCGGCCAGTTGTGCAATGACGTCGCAAACATTGCGCCGGCGCGAGCGCAGTACACGATGGGCCTCAACGAGTCCGGCGGCGTCGAGGACGACATCATCGTCTGGCGGCTCGACGATGAGACGTATTGGGTCCTGCCGAACGGTGCCAACTTCGACGGGATCGTGGCGAGGTTCGCCGCGGCGGCACCGCCCGAGGTGGACGTGGCGGCCAACCGGGCGGAGACGGTGCTCTTGGCGGTCCAAGGACCGGAGGCCGCGGCAGCCGTGGAGGCCGTGCTGGGCACCGTCCCGGGCAAGTTCCGTGTGGTGACCGGGACCTACCGGGCCGGGCCTTTCTGGTCGGCGGGTACGGGCTACACGGGCGAGCGGGGCGCGGAGATCGCCGTGCCCATTGCCAACGGTGCCCACCTGTTCCAGGAGCTGGTCGCCGCCGGTGCCGCTCCGTGTGGGCTCGGAGCGCGGGATTCCCTCCGGCTCGAGGTCGGCTACCCGCTCTGGGGCCAGGATCTCGACGAGTACACCACACCCCTCGAAGCCGGTCTTGGCTGGGTGGTCGACTGGGATCACGACTTCATCGGCAGAGATGCGCTCCTGCGCCAGCGCGGCGAAGGCATCGCCAAGCAGCTCGTGGCCTTCAAACTCGCCGGCCGGCGGATTCCCCGCGCCGGCTACGACCTGCAGGTGGGAGGCTCGCTGGGTGCCGTCTCGAGCGGCAACTTCAGCCCTGTGCTCGGGTGCGGCATCGGCATGGGCTTCGTGTCTCCGGCGACCGATTCGACCGATGTCCACGTGGACATCCGGGGAACCCGTCACGAGGCCACGCGGGTGGAGCCTCCCTTCATCGAGGCGTGACCGTCGAGCGCGTGGTGGAGTCCGTGCGCACCGCCGCGCCGCGGTGGGTGGCGGTGTCGCGTGCTGCGGATCCGGTCCTCGCCGCCGCGGTTGGCGACGTCGCCTCGACCGTCGAGGTCCCGGCCCTGCGGGGCCGCACCATATGGGCGGCGCGTCCGGCGCCGCTGGCGGTCTTCGAACAGCCGAATTGGTGGGGCCGCCTGGAGACGATGCCGGCCGAGCCCTGCGTAGTGCTGGATCACCGCACCGAGGCGACCGAGTTTCGTCCACAGGGCGAATGGGAAGAGCGTGTTCGCTTCGCCCGCCGCGTCGCCCGCACGCTCGGCGTGCTGCCCGGCGTCCGCCTGGCGCACGGCGACCCGGAGGCACCCTGGTTTGTGGCGTTGTTGCCCGTCCTCGCAACCGAGGTGGTCGCTCGGCTTCACGAAGATGGCCTGGTCGGCGTCGCGCCGTTGCGACCGACTCGACCGGAGCTTCCCGGTGGCGTCCGCGTGCACCTCGATGCTGACGAGCCGGGGAGCTTGGCGGTGTGTGTAGCCTCCTTGCGGAACATCCTCGAGTCCCGCGGAGTGCCATGAACGTGGTGTACGGGGTCGACGTCGGTGGATCCGGCGTCAAGGGTGCCCCGGTCGATGTCGACAACGGTCGGCTTCTGCACAAGCGAACTCGCATCAAGACGCCGCAACCGGCGACGCCCGGCGCGGTCTACGACGTCATCGGAGAGCTGCTCGCCGGTGAGGATTGGGACGGCCCGTTCGGGGTCGCCATCCCCGCTGTCGTCACCGGCGGCGTCGCCCGCTCGGCGGCAAACATCGACGCAGCGTGGATCGGTGAGGACGTGGCCGCATCCCTGCGGGCGCGATCCGGGCAGCCGGTGACAGTTCTCAACGATGCGGACGCGGCGGGGCTCGCCGAGATGCGATTCGGTGCGGGGCGAGGCGTCGGCGGTGTGGTGATCATGCTGACGTTCGGTACCGGGATCGGCAGTGCGCTCTTCGTCGACGGGACGCTCGTGCCGAACACGGAACTCGGGCACATGGAGTTCCAGGGCGGCGACGCCGAGCATCGGGCCGCAGCCCGGCTTGTCGAGGACGAAGGCATGCGGCTCGACAAGTGGCTGAAGCGCGTCGATGCTTATCTCGAGAAGCTCTACGCGCTGTTCACGCCGAGCCGCATCATCTTCGGCGGAGGCATCAGCAAGGACTTCGAGACGTTCGCCGATCGATTGCACACCGAGTGTGAGATCGTTCCCGCCGAGCTCCGGAACCAGGCCGGCATCGTCGGGGCGGCGGTCGCAGCAGCTGCAAAGGCGGAGGGATGACATGGAGATGAGCAACGGATCGACGGTGACACCCGACGGGCTGATGCTCGCCACGCGCCGGTGGGAAGTGGCGGCGCCGGGAGCGACGCTGCTCATCGTCCACGGCGTCTCGGAGCACTTCGGGCGGTGGACACACGTGGCCGAGTTCTTCGCCGCCCGCGGCTTCGAGGTGCGGGCGTACGACCATCGCGGTCACGGCCGGTCGAGTGGCGACCGCATCCACGTTGATCACTTCGAGGACTACGTGAACGATTTGCGCTTGATGGTCGACGAGGCGCGGGACGATCTGCCGCTGGTGATGTACGGCCATTCGATGGGCGGTCTCATCGCAACCCGTTATGCCGAGAGCGATCACCCCCAACCCGATCTGCTGGTGCTGTCTGCTCCGGCCCTCGATGCCAATGCGCCCGGTCCGTTGAAGCTGGCTGCCAAGCTCGTCAGCAAGGTGCTCCCAGGTCTCCGGCTCGCCGCACCGACGAAGGGTGAGCAGCTTTCCCGGGATCCGGCGATCGGTGAGGCGTACTTCGCCGACCCGTTGGTCGATCTGAAGGGCACGGCCCGTTTCGGTGCCGAGTTCCTGGAAGCGATGGAGAGAAGCCGGGCGGCCTTGGGCAAGGTGCGCGTGCCCACGCTGGTCATCCACGGCGGTGACGACACGCTGGTCCCGCCGGCGGCATCCGCACCATTGGCCGCGATCGCCGGTGTCGACCGGCGCGTCTTCCCGGGGTTGCGTCACGAGATGCACAACGAGCCCGAGCAGCTCGAGGTGCTGGAATACGTCGCCGCCTGGCTCGACGGACAGCTCAGCCCGGCGTGACCGCGCCGTAGGCGGGTCGCACCACCTCGTCGATCAAGCGGCGGCGCGCCGACCAGTCGCCGAAACCTGCCTCGAGGGCAGCAACGGTGACGGTCTCCAGGTCGTGCGTCGTGAATCCGTGGTGGTCGACCACCAGTCTGAACTCGTCGGTCAGCGTGACGTCGCTCATCAGCCGGTTGTCCGTGTTGAGGGTCACGACGAACCCCGCGCGATGCAAGAGGCCGACCGGGTGGTCCTCCGGGTGCGCGGCAATGCCCGTGTGGAGGTTCGACGTGGGGCAGATCTCCAGAGGGACGCGCTGGTTGCGGATGGTACGTGCCAGCTCGCCGAGGCGGACGATCTCGCCATTGCGAACGACGGTGTCTTCGATGATCCGGACGCCGTGTCCGATTCGCTGGGCATGGCATCGACCGTAGGCTCGCCAGATACTCTGCGGCCCATCGCCTTCGCCGGCATGCAGGGTGAGGCCCAGGCCGGCCTCGCGAGCCAGCCGGCACTCGGCGAGATGGGCGTCCGGAGGGAATCCCCTCTCCGGGCCGGACAGGTCGAACGCAACCACGCCTGCATGCTGGAAGCGAACCGCGGCTCGGGCAACGGGATCGGCATCGGGCTCCTGGCGCAGCGCATCGATGATCACGCCGTACTCGACGCCGGTCGCACGCTTGCCGCGGGACATACCGTCGAGGACAGCCTCGATCACGTCCTCCAGGGCCAGCCCCTGCTGCTGGTGCAGCGCGGGGGCGAAGCGGACCTCGGCATACACGACGCCGTCGGCAGCCAGATCCTCGAGACATTCGTAGCCGACCCGCGACAGCGCCTCGGGGGTCTGCATGGCACCGATCGTATGCTCGAAAGCCTCGAGATAGCGTTCCAGGGAGCCGGACTCGCCCTGGTGGAACCACTCGCGCAGGCTGGCCGGCTCTGTCGTCGGGAGGTTGCCGTAGCCGTGGTCGCCGGCCAGCTCGAGCAGCGTGTCGATGCGCAGCCCGCCGTCGAGGTGGTCGTGAAGGAGAGCTTTCGGCAGACTACGCAGGGCGCCGTCATTCATCGGGTGAGGATAGAGGACGCGGCAGCGCCGCGGCGTTTAGCCTGCGGTGTCATGAGTGACACGCCACCAACGCCGCGCCGCCGCGGGTTCTTCGCCGCCGCTCCCGGCATGCCGCCTTGGATCCCCCGCCTGCTTGCGCAGGTCACGGGAATCGTGGTGCTGCTGTGGGCCGGCTACCACATCGCGCAGGCGTTGCGCGGGTTCCTGATCTTGCTGCTCATCTCGTTCTTCCTGGCGACGGCGCTCGAACCTGGCGTCGCCTACTTGCACAAGAGGGGATGGCGCCGGGGTGCGGCGACCGGCGTGATGTTCTTCGGTACGGGCCTCGCCGGTGCGCTGGCCATCGGCCTGATGGTGCCGCTCATCGTCGATCAAACGGAGAAGCTGATCGACAGTGTCCCCGGCTATATCGACGAGATCGGCAAGTTCCTGGCTCAGTTCAACATCGACGTGTCGACCGACGACTTCGTGGAATCCGTGACCAACCTGGACACTTCCTTCTCGGGTCTGGCCGGGGACGTCGGCGGCCGGCTGCTCGGTTTCGGCACCGCGCTCGTCGGCACCGTGTTCCAGCTGCTCACCATCGCCCTCTTCACGTTCTACATGACGGCCGACGCCCCGCGGATCCGCCGCGCCGTGCTCCGGCTCGTTCCCCAGGCGCGGCAGCGTGTGCTGCTGCACGTCCAGGAGATCGCCGTCGAGAAGACGGGGGCGTACATCTACTCCAGGGCGCTGCTGGCGGCGGTCGCGGCGTTCATCACCTGGATCGCGTTGCGGCTGATCGGGGTGCCGTTCTCGGAGCCGCTGGCCCTGTGGGTCGGCGTGTTGTCCCAGTTCGTGCCCGTCGTCGGCACGTATCTCGGCGGCATCCTGCCCGTGCTCATCGCTCTGCTGGAGGACCCGATCAAGGCGGTCTGGGTGGTGGTGTTCGTGGCGGTCTATCAGCAGTTCGAGAACTATGTCGTCGCCCCCCGAATAACCGCCCGCACGATGTCGCTACACCCGGCGATCGCGTTCGGCAGTGCCATCATCGGTGCCACACTCATGGGCGCCGCCGGAGCGCTGATGGCGCTCCCGGTGGCGGCGACGGTGCAGGCCTGGGTGTCGACCTACATCGAACGGTACGAGGTCGTGCCGTCGGAGCTGCTCGTGGCGGGAGAGCGATCCCCGGGGTCTGAGCCGCTCGGCTAGTCCATGAGCCGAGGATTCAGGGTGTAGGTCCCCATGAGCGATGCGCTGTCGAGTACGTGGCCCTCGATGGCTGCCCGGACTTCGGGTGCGGTGAAGTAGCCGCTCACCGGCACCGTCTCGATGTCCAGTGCGAAGACCGTGAACGTGTAGCGATGGATCCGAGCATCGTTCCACGGCGGACACGGCCCGTCGTATCCGTAGTAGTGCCCGCCCATGCCCACGTCGCCCTCGAACCAGCCCGTGTAGTCGTTGACGCCCTGCCGGCTCCCGTGCGGTCCCGGGTCCGGGTCCTTGCCCTTCTCGACGACGCCCTCGGCGAACTCACCGGCATCGACACGGTGGCAGTTGGCGGGGAGGTCGACGACCACCCAGTGGATGAACTCGCCGCGGGAGAGGTCGGCCGGCACCTCGCGGTCTTCCTGGTTGACGTCGTCGGGCCTGGTCGGAGCATCGGCGTCGCTACAGATGAGGGCAAAGGAGCGGGTCGCTTCGGGCACCTCACTCCAGGCGAGGTGGGGATTGAGGTTGGGTCCGAACGTGGCGTGCGTCGCCGGGTCGGGAAGACAGAAGGCGTACTCACCGGGGATCATTCCGCCGTCGGCGAAGCTCGAGCTTGTCAGCTGCATGTCGTCACCTCCAGCCGCGAGCCTAGTGGTGATGCCGGCCGGCTCTGCGAGACTGTGCTTGATGTTCGAGAGTCTCGCCGGAAAGCTGTTGATCGCCGGTCCGAATCTGATCGACCCCAACTTCTTGCACACGGTCGTCTTGATCCTCGAGCATGACGAGATCGAGGGGGCCCTGGGGGTCGTCCTCAACCGGCCCACGGATGCCGCCGTCGCGGAGTACCTGCCCGCCTGGGCCGGTGCCGCGCCGCCGCCCGCGACGGTGTTCGTCGGTGGGCCGGTGACGCCCGAAGTAGCGCTGGGCATCGCCGACACGCCGGGCGCACCTCCGGCAGACTGGGAGCCTGCGGTCGGGAACGTGGGTCTGATCGACTTGTCCCTGTTGCCGGACGAAGTCGGTGGCGTGCTCCGAGTTCGTGTCTTTGCGGGGTACGCCGGCTGGGTCGCCGGCCAGCTCGAGTTGGAACTGGCGACTCAGTCGTGGTTCGTCGTCGATGCCGAGCCCGGGGATGCCTTCACCTCGGAACCGGAGCAGCTGTGGCGTACCGTGCTGTCGCGTCAGACGGGACGCCTCGCCTGGTACGCGCACTATCCGATCGACATTCACACCAACTGAACGGGAGCGATGTCATCGCCGCGAAGACGTTGCGGGCTAACGTGCGCGTATGACGACGGTCGTGCCCAGGCTCCGCAAGGCGATCAAGACGAAGGCGCCGGGAGTCGGCGTCGAGCGCCGGCTGTGGGAGCAGGGGAAGCGCTACGTCGTCGGTGTCGATGAGGTCGGACGCGGTGCGTGGGCAGGTCCGGTCAGCGTCGGAGCCGCCGTGATCCCTCGCGATCGCCGGGTCTACAAGGTGCGCGACTCCAAGATGCTGACCGAGGTCGAGCGCGAGGCATTGTTCAGCCGAGTTGCGGGCTGGTGTGTGCTCTGGGCGGTCGGTCACGCCGGTCCCGAGGAGTGCGACGAGTTGGGGATGTCGGAGGCGCAGCGCCTGGCGGCGCATCGGGCGATCGCGCAGCTCGGTGTCGAACCGGACCACGTGCTGATCGACGGCAACTGGGACTTCGTCGGCCGCGGGACCACCGAGCGGATCGTCCGCGGCGATCAAACCTCGCTCTCGATCTCTGCGGCATCGATTCTGGCGAAGGTCACGCGCGACCGCATGATGCGCGAGGCAGCTCGGCACTATCCGTTCTACGGGTTCGAGATGAACAAGGGATATCCGGGGCCTCGCCACAAGGCAGCACTCCACTACCTCGGCCCGTCGGCGATACACCGGAGGAGCTGGGCATTCATGGACGGACTGCCATGGACGGGCGTCCCTCGCTACGTCCGCCCCGATCCGCAGGGCAGGTTGTTCTAGGCCGTCGTCCCGAGCACGTCTCCGAAGTCGTGCGAGAACACCGCAAACCCGCCACCCGTGTGCCAGAAGACGACGTGCTCCTCCGGGCCGAAGCGTCCGGCACTGATCTCGCGGCGCAACGCTGACAGCGCCTTCCCGGTGTAGGTCGGATCCAGCACGAGGCCGGTGAGCGCAGTGGCCTCGGCTTGGAGCGTGAGCTCTTCGCGCGTCGTCTGCCCGTAGCCGAGTCCGACGTAGTCGTCGATCAGCTCGAGATCCGGCGTGGGCAAGTCGCCTCCGTACCGTTGCACCGCGTCTTCCCAGATCGCGTCGACCCGGGCCTTGAGGTCCGGGACGGTCTCGCCGATCGAGGACCCGATCAGAGGCGCCTCCAGCCCCAGACGATCGGCGCCCCAGCCCATTCCGGCCGTCATGCCGCCCGAGGATGCAGTGTGCCAGACGGCAGCGACCGCGGGTAGCGCCGCGAGCTGGACTTGGAGCTCCTTCATCGCCGCGACGAAGCCCCACATGCCGATGGCGTCGGAGGCGCCCTCGGGTATCACCCAGGGCCGGTGTCCGGTGCGCTCCAGTTCGGTCGCCAGCGATGCCATCACCTCGTCGCGGCGGTCGTACTGCGCGGGGGTGACGAAGTGGGAGGTCGCCCCCGCCAGACGATCCAGGAGGTAGTTGCCGGTGACGGATGAAGGTGGCAAACCGTCGTTCGTGCGCAACACGACGTGGACGTCGAGTCCGAGCCGGGCACCGATGAGCGCCGTCGTTCGGCAATGGTTTGACTGGGCGGCGCCACACGTGATGACGGTGTCGGCCCCTGCATCCTGCGCCGCCGCCAGGTGGAACTCCAGCTTGCGAATCTTGTTGCCGGACACGCCGAAGCCGGTGAGGTCGTCGCGCTTGATCCAGATCGAGGGGCCACCCCAGGCCTCGCTGAGGCGATCCATCCGCTCCAACGGCGTCGGCAGTCGGGCGAGGGAAAGACGTCGCGGCATCGCATCCATGTCCGCGGCACGCTAGCGGCGGCGGACTCGGCGGGTTTCGCTGCTGCGGCCGCCGTGCGAAACTGCGCGGCGACACGGCAACTCAACGAGGGTGACATGAGTGACAAGACGCTGCGCCCCGGCAAGCTGGATCCGCTCGACTTTCTGGGGGTCGACGCCTCGCTCGCTCCCGAGGAGCTCCTGATTCGCGACACGGTGCGCCAGTTCGTCGCCGACCATGTCCTTCCCCACGTGGCCGACTGGTTCGATGCCGGAACCTTTCCGAAGGAGCTCGCCAAGGAGATGGCGGCGATGGGTCTCCTCGGTATGCACCTCGACGGATACGGGTGCGCGGGGACGAACGCCGTCTCGTACGGCCTGGCGTGCACGGAGCTGGAGTACGGCGACAGCGGCGTGCGGAGCTTCGTGTCCGTGCAGGGTTCGCTGGCGATGTTCCCCATCTGGGCCTTCGGCTCCGAAACGCAGAAGCAGGACTGGCTTCCGGCCATGGCCGCCGGGGAGGCGATCGGCTGCTTCGGGCTCACCGAGTCCGACTCGGGGAGCGACCCCGGAAGCATGCGAACCAACGCGGTGCGGCGCGGCGATGACTGGATCCTGAATGGTTCGAAGATGTGGATCACCAACGGGAACCTCGCCGATGTGGCCGTGGTGTGGGCGCAAACCGAGGGCGGGATCCGCGGGTTCATCGTGCCCACCGACAGCCCCGGCTTCTCGGCCAACGTGATCCATCGCAAGCTCTCGTTGCGGGCGTCGGTCACCTCGGAGCTCGTGTTCGACGATGTCCGCCTGCCCGGCGACGCAGTGCTTCCCGGAGTCACCGGACTGAAGGGGCCGCTCTCGTGTCTCAACGAAGCTCGCTTCGGGATTCTCTTCGGTGCGGTCGGTGCCGCCCGGGCCTGTTACGAGGCGGCGCTGGACTACGCGAAGTCGCGGCGCCAGTTCGACGCGCCGATCGCCGGCTTCCAGCTGACCCAACGCAAGCTCGTCGAGATGCTGATCGGAGTCAGCAGGGGCATGCTGCTGGCCGTGCATCTCGGCCGCAAGCACGACGACGGGACGCTGGACCCGGCCCAGGTGAGCTTCGGGAAGATGGACAACGTGCGCATGGCCCTCAACGTCGCTCGCGAGGCGCGCAGCGTGCTCGGTGCGAACGGCATCACGCTCGAATATCCCGTGATCCGGCACATGAACAACCTCGAGTCCGTCTACACGTACGAGGGCACCAACGAGATTCACACGCTCGTGCTGGGCCAAGCCATCACCGGAATCAACGCATTCAGCTGACCGTTCCGGCTGTGTCCGACTTTGTGTCGGCTCTGCAAATAGGTTGACTTGCACCCGGCAGCGAGAGAACCGGAGGTGGCGTGTCCACGAATGTCATTCACTACCTGCCGATCGTGTCGACCCTCGTCGCTGCGGCCTTCGCCACCGTGCTGTGGAGGCACTGGAAGAAGAACACCTCGGCGAGGTACGTGCTCTGGTGGATGATCGGCGCCGCCATGTACGGGCTGGGAACCATGACCGAGGCGGCCACGACGCTCTTCGGTTGGCACGATCCGGTGTTCCGGACCTGGTACATCGCAGGTGCCCTCTTGGGCGGGGCTCCGCTGGCCCAGGGAACCGTGTATCTCCTGCTGCAGCGGAAGAGGGCCGACCGCCTCGCCGTGGCGCTCGTGACCTATGTGGCGATGGCGTCGGCGTTCGTGATCGCGACGCCGATCCGTCTCGACCTCGTCGAGGCCAACCGCCTGTCCGGGGAGGTCATGGAATGGTCCTGGGTGCGCCTGTTCTCGCCGCTCGTCAACACCTACGCGGTGATCTTTCTCGTTGGGGGAGCGATGTGGTCGGCCTGGCGCTACTGGCGTCGTGACGGGACGTCGGGTCGGGTCACGGGCAACGTGCTGATCGCCGTCGGTGCGATTCTCCCGGGAATCGGAGGCGGGTTCGCTCGCGCCGGCGCGGTCGAGGTCCTCTACGTCACCGAGCTGCTCGGCCTGATCCTCATCTGGGCCGGGTACCGCGTGATCGCGGGGGATTCGGTGTTGTCGATCCACCGCGTGCAAAGAGAATTGTCCATGCAAGCTGAAACTGCCTGAGGAGCATCATGAAGCAGAAGGTCCACGCGTTCCTCGCACTCGCCCTGGTTGTGGGGCTCGTCGCCGCTTGCGGGGGCGACGACGATACGGCCACGACGACGACGGGAGCCGCCATCGCCACGACGACGACCGCAGCGCCGGCAACGACGACGACCGCGGCACCCGCGACGACGACGACCGCAGCACCCACGACCACGACTGCAGCCGCTGCGGAGACGAGAACCTTCGTCGGCGGCGACGGCGTCGAGACCACGATCTCCGACGTCTCCCGCATCGTGTCGCTCAACGGCGACTTGACCGAGATCATCTTCGAACTCGGTCTCGGCGCCAACGTGGTCGGTGTCGACGTCACGACGACGTACCCGCCGGAGGCCGCCGCACTCAACGAACAGGGACAGACCGTCGGATTCGGTCAGGACTTGGCGCCCGAAGCCGTACTTCGCTTCCAACCGACCCTGGTGATCGGCGATCAGCAGATCGCTCCACCGGAGACCATCGAGCAGCTCCGGGGCGCCGGGATCCCGGTCGTGATCCTGGAGCTGCA
Source organism: Acidimicrobiia bacterium (assembly GCA_041557775.1). GTDB lineage: Bacteria > Actinomycetota > Acidimicrobiia > Spongiisociales > UBA5794 > DATHZQ01. The sequence continues at coordinate 12,110 of JBFFFX010000014.1, forward strand.
GTCCACGCTGGATGGTGTCGCGACCAAGATCCTCCAGGTCGGCGAAGTGCTCGGCGTGCCCGACGAGGCGCAGGCGCTTGCCGACCGCGTCATGGGTGAGGTCGACGATGCCCGCGCCCTGGCGGCCACCGCCACGACCACCCCGCGAGTCGCGTTCGTCTACACCCGAGGTCCGCAGGTGATCTTCCTGTTCGGAGCAGGCACAGCGACCCAAGCGATGATCGAGGGCGCCGGCGCCACGGATGCCGGAGCCGCAGCGGGCGTCTTTGGGCCTGCGCCGTTGACGCCGGAGGCGCTGGTGGCGGCCGCCCCGGACGTCATCGTTCTTCCCGCCGCAGGCTTGGGAGCCCTGGGAGGCGTCGAGGCCCTGCTGGCGTTGCCCGGCATCGCCGACACCCCGGCCGGACAGAACGGTGCGTTCCTCGCCTACGACGAGGCGTACTTCTTCAACCTCGGGCCGCGCGTCGGGCAAGCGCTGGCGGACTTCGTGCGGGACCTCTACCCGGACATCGGCGGTTGACGGACGAGACGGCGGCAGTCGCCACCGACCCGTTTGCGTTCCGCAGACGGTTCATCGTTCCGCTCGTAGGTGCTGGATTGGTGGCCACGGCGTGGGCGGCACTGTCGTTCGGCGCCGTGGCCGTACCGTCCGATGAGGTCTTCGGCGTCTTGGCGCGCAAGCTCGGCGCCGACCTCTTCGCGGAGCCGTCGCAGCAGGCGGCAGCGGTCGTCTGGGGCATTCGCATGCCTCGCCTGTTGCTGGCGTTTGCCGTCGGCGGCGCCCTCGGGCTGGTCGGGGGCGTGCTCCAGGGGCTGTTGCGCAACGAGCTGGCCGATCCCCACCTGCTCGGCATCGGCCCCGGGGCCGCGATCGGCGCAGCTCTCGGGTCGGCCGCCGCCGGGGTGCAGGGAGCGGTTGCCGGCGGAGTAGCCGCCGGGGTGCTCACGGCGTTTGCGGTGCGCCGGCTGGCGAGGCGGGCAACCCTCGATCCGACCCGGATCGTGCTGGCCGGCGTCGCGCTGGGTGCGGCGCTGAGCGCGTGGGTGGGTTTCGTGGTCTTCGCCGCCGACCGGGCGACCGTTCCGCCCATCGAGTTCTGGCTTCTCGGCAGCCTGACGGGGTCGACCTGGCGCGCCATGGGAACGGCGATGGGGTTCTTCCTGATCGCGGCCGCGGCGATGCTGGGATCATGGCGGTTGCTCGACGTGATGAGCCTGGGAGAGGCCGACGCTCGCCATCTCGGGATCGATGTGGACCTGGTACGGACGGTCCTGCTCATCGCCTGCGGCGCCGCAGTGGGAGCAACGGTCGGAGCGGTGGGCGTCGTGGCGTTCGTTGGGCTGCTGGTACCGTTCGTGATGCGGCGGCTCTCGGGTCCCTCGCACCGGTACCTCCTTCCTGCCGCGGCCGGGGGAGGTGCGTTGTTCGTCGGCGCATCCGATCTGGTTTCCCGGCTTGCACTGGAGCCGATCGAGATCCCGGTTGGGCTCGTGACTGCTGCGCTCGGTGGTCCCTTGTTCCTGTGGCTGCTGACGAGGCGCCGCGATGGCTGACGTTGCGGTGCGTGCGGAGGACGTCACGTTCCACGTCGACGGCGCGAACCTCGTGTCGGAGGTCAACCTGACGGCGAGCCGGGGGCGGGTGCTGGCGATCATCGGGCCGAACGGCGCAGGGAAGTCGACGCTGCTCGCACTGCTCGCCGGCGACGTGCTCCCGCACGAAGGACGGGTGCTGCTCGACGGAGCGGAGACGGCCGCGGCGTTCCCGGGTGACCTCGCGCTGGTGCGCGCGGTGCTCACTCAGCGGACGCCGGTGGACATCCCCTACACCGCGGCGCAGGTCGTGGAGATGGGGCGGTTCCCGCACCGCCGGGATGAGACCAACACGAGTGAGCGCGATGCGGCGGCGGTGGCCGATGCGATGCGGCGCACCGATACCACGCAGTTCGCCGCCCGCACCTACGCCACGCTCTCGGGCGGCGAGCGAACCAGAGTCTCGCTGGCGCGGGTGTTGGCACAGGAAACGCCAATCGTGCTGCTCGACGAGCCGACCACGGCGCTCGACGTAGCCCATCAGGAACGGATCATGCGTGAGGCCGTGCGGGTGTCCCGCGACGACCGGGCGGTCATCGTCGTTCTCCATGATCTCAACGCCGCCGCGGTCTATGCCGACGAGATCGTGTTGATGAGCAGAAGCCGGATCGTTGCCGAGGGGCCGCCCCGCAGCGTCCTCCGCTCCGGACTGCTGTCGGAGGTCTACGGGCAACCCATGGTCGTGGTCGACCATCCGTTCCGCGACGTTCCGCTGGTGCTGGTCGACGCCCTCGAGAATTGAGCCCGAGCGCCTGGGTGGGCGTCAGGTCGTGAGCACGACCTTGCCGGCGACGCCGCGGGCGGCGATCGCTTTCAGCGCTTCGGCGGCCTCCTCGAGGGGGTAGCGGACGGAGATGCCAGGGTCGAGCTCGCCCTGGATCACCCATTGGGTCAACTCGGCGAACTGCGCGTCGGCCGCCGCCGGGTCGGTCATCCGCCACCGTCCCCAGAACACGCCGACGATGGCGCACCCCTTGAGCAGCGCGAGATTCGCCGGTAGCTGCGGGATGGAACCTGCGGTGAAGCCGATGATCAGCAAGCGGCCCTGCCATGCCATGCCGCGCAGGCACTCGGTGGTGACATCGCCGCCGACGGGGTCGAACGCGACGTCGACACCGCGGCTGCCCGTGACCCGCTTGATGCCGTCGCGCAAGCGCTCGTCGCCGCCGTACACGAGCACCTCGTCGGCGCCCATCGCACCCGCCAGCTCGATCTTGCTCTCGGAACCGACGGCGGCAATCACTCGCGCCCCCATCAGCTTGCCGAGTTTGATGGCCGCCGAGCCCGTGCCGCCCGTCGCTCCCGTGACCAGCAGCGTCTCTCCGGGTGCGAGCCGGCCGCGGTCACGCAAGGCGTGGAGCGCGGTGCCGAACGCGATCGGCAGCACGGCTCCCGCCGCGAAGTCGAGATCGTCCGGGATGAGCGCGCACGCAGCGGCGTCGACGACGACCTCCTCGGCGTAGGCGCCCCACGACGGTGTCCCCACGACGCGCTGTCCCAGGCTGAAGCCGGTGACCTCGGGTCCGACCGCCGAGACGAGGCCGGCGGCTTCGAAACCGGGGGAGAAGGGCAGCGGAGGGTCCGCCTGATAGTGGCCCGCAATCATCAGGATGTCGGGGAAGTTGACTCCGGCCGCCTTCACAGAGATGCGGATCTGTCCGGGTCCTGGCTCAGGGATCTCGGTCTCGGCGAGGTGAAGTCGATCGATCCCGCCGAGCTCATTCACCACCATTGCACGCATCGTGGCCATCCTTTCGCTCACGCTCCGCCGGAAAAGGTATCGCACGCATTCGGATCGCCGGAGCCGTATCCCTCGTTGAACCATCGAACCCGTTGTTCGGACGATCCGTGCGTCCAAGATTCCGGAGTGATGCGCCCGGTCGTCGCGGCCTGAATTCGATCGTCGCCGACCGCGGCGGCAGCGCTGAGCGCCTCTTCGATGTCGCCAGGCTCGAGGATGTTCTCGCGTTGCCAGATGGCATTGGCCCAGACGCCTGCCAGGCAGTCGGCCTGCAGCTCGAGCCGCACGGAGAGGTCGTTGGCCTCGCTCGGCGACGAACGCTGCAGGCGCTGCACTTCGTCCATGATGTCCAGTTCATGTTGGACGTGATGCCCGATCTCGTGAGCGATCACGTAGGCCTGGGCGAAGTCGCCGGAGCTGGCACCGAAGCGTCGTTCGAGCTCTGCAAAGAAGCTGAGGTCGATGTAGACGGTGGTGTCGAGCGGGCAGTAATGCGGGCCGACATCCGAGCGAGCCCCGCCGCAGGCCGAAGGTGTTGGTGCATCGAACAGGACCAGGATGGCGGGCTCGTAGCGCTGCCCGGCGGCGGCGAACACTTCGGACCACACGGTCTCGGTGGATCCGAGCACCCGGCGCACGAAGTCCTCGGACTCGTCGATGCCTTGGAACTCTGCCGCTTGCTCGGTCGGCTGGGCCGGGGCGCTACCTCCCTGCATCTGGGTGAGAAGGTCTCCGATTCCGCCGAAAGCACCGTCTGCTCCGCTTCCACCGCTGAAGAGCAGGGCGATGAGGACGCCGATGATGCCGAGTCCACCGGCACCCGCAGCCACGGCGCGACCGGTGCCGCGCCGGTCCTCGACGTTCTCACTGGTTTCGAGTCTTCGCCAGCGCATCGGTGCTCCCGAGTCGGATGTGGCAGGTCGCGGCTCCGACACTGTACCGGGTGGGGGATCGAGGGAGACACGATGCCCGGCCGCCTCGGTAGGGTGGCGGCCGATGGTTGTGCAACCAGTTCCCCCTGCGCCGCTCCCTACCCTGGTCCTCGCCAGCGGATCTCCGCGGCGCCGCACGTTGCTGATGATGGCCGGTTTCGACTTCGACGTTGCGTCCCCCGACGTCGACGAGACGCCGCACGCGGGCGAAGCGGCGGCGGCCATGGTCGTCCGCCTGGCTGAAGCCAAGGCGCGTGCCGTGTCCGCCGAC
>JBFFFX010000015.1:0-16602 GCA_041557775.1 Acidimicrobiia bacterium
GCCGCGAGCCGCGGCGACCGTACATCTATTCGGCCGGCGTGAGGATCAGCGTTCCTTCGGCCGCGGCTTCGATGGCGGCGCGGTCCCACAGCATCGGGTAGTTGTTTCCGGCCCGCCACCGGGCGATCTGATCGTCGTAGTGGGGGTGGTGGGTGTGCCCGGACGCCCCGGTCGTGTTGGCCCACCGCGAGGCGGCGAGATCGCCGAGGTCCACGATCATGCGGAAGGACGGCACCCAGTCGACGACGAACCCCTCCGACGGCGTCCAGCCGGTGGCGTTGACGATGTCGAACCCGCCGCTGGTGGGATACGGCCCGCGGTTGAATTGCGCCTCGATGAGGCCGACGCCGGACCGGCCGAGCGTCTCGTTCTCGAAGGTCGCCGTGTGGAGATCGCCCCACTCCCAATCCTCGGGATCGTCGCCGAACGTGTCCTCGAGGAAGACGACGGCGGCTGCGAATGCCGCACGGGCGACGTCGTCGCGAGTTTCGGTGGTGGCCGTGTCCTGGTCATCCCAGAGCCGGGCATCGGGGTCGTCTCCCAGCGCAGCGAGGGCCAGTGACCACCGCGCACCGCCGTTGGGTTCGATGCCGTCGGGGAGATCGTCGCCGAAGGTCCGGTCGAGCATCTCGGCCCAGGCGGCTTCGAAGACCGCCGCGCCCTCCGAATCGGCGCGGTTGTGGAGATCCCAGTCGGCCAGCAGGGCCATCGCGGCGTGCTCCAATCCGGAGAAATCCGTGCGGTCGAGTGCGGTGAAGAGCGGGCGGACCCGCTCGGCCGTGAGGTTGAAGCTGTCGAACTGGAGTTCCGCCATGTCCTCTACGGACAAAGGGTCGGCGCGGTCGATGAGCTCGACGAGACGGCTGGCCCGGTCGCCCAGGTTCCAGTCCGACGTCAAGAAGTGTCGGTACGACCCGTCGATGACCGCGTTGTTCGCCGTGACGATCCATCCCGCAGGGGGATTGAAGACGGTGGGGAGCTCGCGGAAGGGGATGAAGCCGGTCCACCTGTGCGTGTCGCTCCACCCGGGCACGGGGAGCCGGCCATCGCCCGCCGATCGGATGGGGATGAGCCCCGGGGCCTGATACCCGATGTTCCCGGCAACGTCGGCGTAGACGGCGTTCTGCGCGGGTACCGAGAAGGAGGACAGCGCGCTGCGGAAGTCGTTCCAATCGCGCGCCGTGTTGAGCCCGAAGATGGTGTCGGTCAAGGGGGGCGTGTCCTGGAGCGCGGTCCACTGCAGTGCGACCACGTAACTTTCGGGCAGGTCGACGCCGGCCGTGTCGAAGTCGTCGAGGCGGCCGAAGACGTCGGAGATGACCGGTCCGTGCCGGGTGGCCCGCACCTCGATCGTCCGGTCACTCCCGCCGGCAACGGCAATCGTCTCGGTGTGGACCTCCATGTCGACCCATTCGCCATCGACCTCGTACTGATGCGGATCGTCCGGGTTGACGCGTTCGATGTAGAGGTCCATGACGTCGGGTCCGAGGTTGGTGAAGCCCCACGCGATGCGGTCGTTGTGTCCGATGATCACCCCCGGCACGCCGGCGAAGGAGAACCCGGCAACGTCGAACGGGCAATCGGGGGACCGCTCCCGGCAGTGCAGCCCGATCTGGTACCAGATCGAGGGGATGCGAATGCCGAGGTGAGGGTCGTTGGCCAGGATGGGCGTGCCGGTCGAAGTGTGGCTGCCGGCAACGACCCAGCTGTTGGACCCGAGCCCGTCCCCGCCTCCGCCGGTCAGGGCGTCGATCCGCTCCGCGTTGGCGGCGATGCGTCGCAGTGCGGCGGTGCTTGCTGCGATGGGCGGCGGATCGATCGCGGGTCCGGTGACCCGTGTCGGTCCGGTGTCGACGATGGTCGGGGCGTGATCGGGGTATGCCGGGTAGAGGAGATCGACGTCCCCTTCGGGCAGGGTTCCCAGCAGGAGGGCGCGATCGATCTCGCTGTCGATGTTGCCACGGAGGTCCCACGCCATGACCTTGCCCCAGACCAACGTGTCGACCGGCGACCATGGCTCGGGGTCGTATGAGTGGTTGATGAATTCGAGGATGGTGTATTCGAATCCGAGTTCGGCGGGAGAGCGCATGGCGAGATAGGCGTTGACGCCCTCGGCATAGGCATCCAGGTACCCCCGGTCCTCGGTCCCCAGCGCCGCGTACTGCCTCGTGGCCAGCTCGTACCAGCCCATCGTGCGTATGAAGGCATCGGTCTCGAACTGGTCGGCTCCGAACATCTCGGACAGGCGACCGGCTCCGATGTGTCGCCAGGTGTCCATCTGCCAAAAACGATCCTGCGCGTGCACGAACCCCTGGGCGAAGAACAGGTCGTGCGTGGTCGAGGCGTACAGATGGGGGATTCCGTGATCGTCGCGGATGATCTCGACCCGGTCGTCGAGGCCGGCGAGCGCGATCTCGCCTTCTATCTGGGGGAAGGGACGGCGCGTCGACCACGTCAGGAATACCAGGAGACCGAGCAGCGCCGCGGCGGTCGTGATCGCGGTCCACTTCAGGATGCGCTTGATGATCGTGCGTCGCCGGTCCCGCGCCGCGCGCGTCTCCTCGTGCTCGGTGGCTCCGGTCCCGAGGGCTGCGGCGTCCGTCATGGGGCCGAAGGCTAAACGGCCGGCGGGCGGACGGGAGGCCGGTTTGGAGCGAATATGCTGACCGTGATGACTGACAACGCGCCTACCCCATCCGAGGAAGCAGAAGCCTTGACGCCGCAAGTCGTCGACGAAGGCGAGCCCGAGGAGGACACCAGCACGATCCACGAGCCCTCGAAGCTCATCCGCATCGCCTCCATGACGCGCGCCATGCTCGACGAGGTGCGGCAGGCTCCTCTGGACGAAGCGGGCCGGCTCCGGCTGCGGGGCATCTACCACCGCAGCCTGGAGCAACTCCGGGAGGCGCTCAGCGAGGATCTCTCCGAGGAGGTCGAGACGATCTTCGAGCCGATCAACCAGGACGATGTGTCCGAGTCCGAGCTGCGGCTGGTCCAGGCGCAACTCGTAGGCTGGCTCGAGGGTCTGTTCCACGGCATCCAAGCGTCGCTGTGGAGCCAGCAGGCGGCAGCAGCCGCCCAACTCGAGGAGATGCGCCGCCGGCGCGCGCTCGAGGCGGGCCAGGCCCAGGAGCCCCAGCCCGGTCAATACCTCTGAGGGCGCGCCGCCGGAGTCGCTCAGTCCGATCGGTGCCGTAGCGCGGCCTGAGCCGCGGCGAGCCGCGCCACCGGGATGCGGGGAGGGCTACAGGAGACGTAGTCGACGGCGACCGATTCGAAGAAGTCGATCGACGCAGGATCGCCTCCATGCTCGCCGCACACGCCGATGATCAGGCCGGGATTCGTCGCCCGCCCGGCGTGGATCGCCGTCTCGATCAAGCGGCCGACCCCCTGCCGGTCGATCGTCGTGAACGGATCGCGGTGCATGATGCCCTTCTCCAGGTACGTGCGAAGGAACGCCTCCTCCGCATCGTCCCGGCTGATGCCGAGCGTGGTCTGCGTCAGGTCGTTGGTACCGAAGGAGAAGAAGTCGGATTCGAGCGCGAAATCCGACGCGACCAACGCGGCGCGGGGTAGTTCGATCATCGTCCCGACCGTCACGTCCAGCTGGCGTCCGGCGTAGTGGACCTCCTCGTCGATCATGTCCCGAATGAGATGGACTTCCTCGGCGCTGCCGACCAGCGGGATCATGAGCTCGAGCCGCGGGTCTCCGCCGGCGTCGAGCCGACGGCGGACGGCCTCGAGTGCGGCAAGGACCTGGACGCGGTAGATCTCCGGGATCACGACGGCGAGCCGAACGCCGCGGAGGCCGAGCATCGGGTTGGACTCCTCCCACTGATCGATGGCTGCGAGCAGCGCCTCGAGCTCGACTCGTTGGGCCTCGTCGCCGGCTCGGCGGTGGGCGTGGTCGATCTCGCGCCGGTCGGGGAGAAATTCGTGCAGTGGGGGGTCGAGGAGGCGCACGACCACGTGCAAGCCGTCCATCGACTCCAGCAGGCGCTCGAAGTCGCCGACCTGCATCTGCTCGAGTCGCTCGAGTGCCCGCGCCCGGTCCTTGGCATCGTCGGTGAGGATGATGCGACGGACGACGTCGAGCCGGGAGCCGGAGAACATGTACTCCGTTCTTGCGAGGCCAATTCCCTCGGCGCCGAGCGAACGCGCGTGGGTCGCCGCATCCGGCGTGTCCGCGTTCGCCCACACCTCCATGCGCCGGAACTCATCGGCCCAGCCCAGGAGAGTTTCCAGTGCATCGGAAGCCACCGGCGGCTCCACCGGTAGCAACGCGTCGTACACCTCGCCCGACGCACCGTCGATCGTGATCCCATCGCCGTGTCGCAACGTGCGGGGCCCGATGTGCACCAGACCCGCCTCGACATCACAGACGACGTCGGCGGCGCCGGTGACGGCCGGGGTACCGGTCCCGCGGGCGGCCACGGCAGCGTGCGACGTGGGGCCGCCATGGCTGGTGAGCACGCCCGCGGCGGCGACGACGGCGGCAAGGTCCTCCGCCGTCGTTTCCCGCTTCACCAGGATCACAGAACGTCCCGCCGCGGCAGCGGCGATCGCCGTTTCGTCATCGAGCACCACCTCTCCCGCCGCGGCCCCCGGCGAGGCGGCGCCGCCGACGATCAGCGGGGCCCGATTGGCGCCGGGAGCGAGTCTCGCATGGAGCATCTCCTGGAGCGCATCCGGGTCGATCCGCAGTACCGCCTCCTGGCGGCTGATCATGCCTGCTTCGGCTTGGTCGACCGCGATCCGCACTCCCGCGCGGCCGGAACGTTCACCAGGGCGCGCTTCGAGCAGCCACAGGCGGCCTTGCTCACAGATGAAGTCGACGCGCATCATGTCCCGGGCCCCGTCCTCCAGCTCGCAGAGCAGGTCCATGAGCTCGCTGCGGGCCTCGGTGGGGAGCTCGCGCAGCTCGCTGAGCGGCGAGTAGACGGCCTGATCCCTTGGGTGCAGGCTCCCGACGTCGAACGCCCCTACTGCTGCCGGGTCGCCGGTCGCCGGGTCGCGGCTGAACGCGACACCGGCACCCGATGCACCGCCGGCAGAGCCGAAGACCATGAGATGGACGATGACCGAGGTGCCGAGGTCGTTGCTCACGCGGTGGCGTCGCCGAAACCGCCTTGCCGCAGCCCCATCCCACGAGGCGAACACGGCTTCGATACCTTCACGAAGCTGCCCTTCGAGATCAGCCGCCAGGGGCCGTTGGGACTCCTGGACGATGAGCTGGGCCAGTGCGTCGGCATCAGCGGCGAGTGTCTCGCCCCCTCGGCTCCGACCGCCGGCGCCGAGGATGGCGTCGACTCGATGGTGCGGGACCTTTCGTATCTCGGCGAGCCCGCGCAGGTACTCGATTCGCACTCTTGCCGCGAAGGGTGGCGAGACCCAGGCGGCGAGACGTTCCGCCGTCGCCGGCGTGCAACCCACGTGGAGCGCTCGTCCCAGCAAGCCCGGCATCTCGACGGGTGGACTGGAGCGGACGGCCAGCAGTAGCGGCCGATTTGCCGGCACCAGCGCTTCGAGCCGGCGCACGGCCGCGACCACCTCGTCCCACATGCCCGTGGGGAAGTCGCCGACTTCGAGGAACCGCCGGCAGGCGACGTCGCTGACCGTGAACCCGGGAGGGATCGGCATGTGGCGATCGGTGAGACTGCTGAGCGCCGATCCACGCACGCCGAGATGATTCGAGGCATCTCGAGGGTGGTCGGTGAAGTCCCAGACGTACTTCATGTAGCCAAAGCTCTCCGGCCGCGGTGCAATAGACATTACAAGTCCCTGGCGGAGTCGGGATCTGTGTCGTAGGCTGGCTACCGCAGCAGCGGGCCTCCCAATCGAGACAGGGAACAACGCATGCCTGAATGGCGTTGAAGCTGCTGCACCGAGAGAGGTGGATGCAACCGTGGTAATGGCGCTCAGCGACCTGATGTGGGAGCCCGATGAGGGGTGGCGTGATGATGCCGCGTGTTCCGGTGCGGACGCCGACCTCTTCTTCCCCGTGGGGGAGGAAGACGAGCTCACCGAGGCCGCAAAGGCGGTCTGCGCCGCCTGCCCGGTGCGCGAAGCGTGTCTCGGCTACGCCTTGGCCACGAACCAGACCGAAGGGGTCTGGGGCGGCATGACCGGCCCGGAGCGCCGCCGGCTGCGGCGCCGGCTCCGCGAGCGCGAGCGGCGCGCCAGCTAGCAGGGTGCGGGAAAAGGCCGACGGCACTCGTTGGGCAACGTCGATAGCCCGTTGTGAACGCAGTTTGCCGCCGTCACGAGTGCGCCAAACCATTCTTCGGCACCCTGCTCGCGCCCGCACTCCCGATGCCTGCCCCTGAGACGGGGCGCAGCGTCAGCTCTCGGTGATCGTGACTCGCTCGATCACGCAGTCCTCGAGCGGCCGGTCCTGGCGGTCGGTAGCCGTGGCCGCGATCGCGTCGACCGCCGCCATGCCCGAAGTGACACTCCCGAAGATGGTGTACGCGTGGGGAAGTCCTACGTCGGCATGGCAGATGAAGAACTGGGAGCCGTTGGTGTTGGGCCCCGCGTTCGCCATCGCCACGGTCCCTCTCGAGTAGGTGCCGTCGCCTTCGAGCTCGTCGCGGAACCGGTATCCCGGATCGCCGCGCCCGGTCCCCGTCGGATCGCCGCCCTGGATCATGAAGCCGGAGATGACACGGTGGAAGACCACGCCGTCGTAGAACCCGTCCTTCGCCAGGGCGACGAAGTTGTTCACGGTGAGCGGTGAACGGCCCCCGTCGAGCGCGATCTCGATGTCGCCTTGATTGGTGTGCAGGGTTGCACCGTACGTCGTGTCCTTGTCGAGGCTGAACGGATGTGGCTCGGAGTACTGCTTCGCCATCGGGGGAATCCTTCACTCGGGGCTGGTCAGGCTACCGGGGTCGGCGACCCACCGGTTCGGGGGGCCTTCGCCACCGTCGGATGTCCGCGCCGGCGCGTACTGCGGGAATCGGCCGGATCGAGGCGCGCCGCTAGAAGCGGCGGCGGCGGCGTGCCGTGCTGCGGAAGGGCGCCAACTCCTCGGGAGGCTCCCATTCGTCGAGGTGCGAGAGACGCTCGTCGTTCGAGAACATCTTGACGATGGGCACGTTGAGGCCGGCGCGCCGCTGGATGCCCAGCACCTCGTTGACCTGGTCCCACTCGACGAGGGTGACCACCAGGCCAGATTCGCCCGCCCGGGCCGTGCGGCCCGATCGATGCACGTAGGTCTTCGGATCGTCCGGCGGGTCGTAGTGGATGACCACGTCGACCTCATCGATGTGGAGCCCCCTGGCGGCCACGTTGGTGGCGACGAGCACGGGGGTCTCCCCGTCGGCGAACTCGCGGAGCGCCCGCTCCCGCTGGCGCTGGTAGAGATCTCCGTGGATCGCTTGCGCCTGGACACCTTCCCGGGTCAGGTCCTTGGCGACGCGGTCACAGGCGTGCTTGGTGCGTACGAACATGAGCGTGCGCGTGTTGTGGCGAGCGATCTCGGCGGCGACTTTGACCTTGTCCATGTGGTGGACCTTCAGAAAGCGATGCTCCATCGTCTCGACGTGTGCCTGCTGCGTGTGGATCTCGTGACGCACGGGATGGTCCATGTACGCGTCGACGAGCGCACCCACCTGGCCGTCGAGCGTGGCGGAATACAGGAGCGTTTGGTGAGCTTCCGGCACGTTGCGCATGATGCGCCGCACCTGGGGGAGAAAGCCCATGTCGGCCATCTGGTCGGCTTCGTCGATTGCCACCATCTCGACCGCGTCGAGCGAGATGACCTTTCGCTCCATCAGGTCGATGAGTCGTCCCGGTGTGGCGACCACGATGCCCGCTCGCTTGCGGAGCGCATCGATCTGTTTCTTCATCGATGAGCCGCCGTAGACGGTGAGCAGCGGGATGTCGCGCACCGCTGCCAGCGGTTCGAGCGCGGCCGTGACCTGGACCGCCAGCTCGCGCGTCGGCACCAGGACCAGGCCTCGCGGGTGGCCCGGCCGGGAGCGCTCCAGGCGCTGGACCATCGGCAGCCCGAAGGCGAGGGTCTTGCCGGAACCCGTCTTGGCGCGGCCGCAGACGTCCTTGCCGGAGAGGATGTCCGGGATCGACATCTGCTGAATGGGGAATGGCGATTCGATTCCGGTGCTCTCGAGCACCTGGACGAGGTCGGGCGCGACACCCAAAGACGCAAATTCCTGTGAAGTCATACGGCGCGGTCCTGGCGGTGGTGAGGTTGGCGCTGAGACCAAATTAGCGGCCCGTGACGCCGACTCAGCCGATTGCCGCCAATCACGCGACGCCGCGCTGGTGCTCGAGCTCCGAATTGACCTCCGCACCGACCAGCACGATCAGCCCGGAGAGGAAGAACCAGAGCATCAGCACGACCAATCCCGCGAGGGTTCCGTACGTCGCCCCGAAGTCCCCGAAGTTGTTCACTCCGAACGACAGCCCAAACGTGGCGAGAACCCACGCCGCTGCTGCGAGGACCGCGCCTGGACTCATCCACCGGGTCATGTGCCGTGAGCGGTTGGGAGCCAGTTTGTACAGGCCGCCGAGACCGAGGACCACGAGGAACAGCACCACAGGCCAGCGGCTCACCGAGATAGCTGCCGACGCCGCGCCTCCGAGACCCAACGCGTCCAGGATCGGAGGAAGGAAGCCCACGGCGGCGGTCGCCGACACACCGAGTGCGATGATCCCCAGTGTCACGGCCAGCGATGCACCGCGGATGACCAGGAACGAGCGCGTCTCCGGGCAGCCGTAGGCGTGGTTCACCCCAGAGACGAGTGCTTTGGTCCCGGCCGATGCGGACCACAGCGCGGTCGCGATCGACAAGGCAGTGGCGATCCCCAGGCTGCTGGTGGAGCTCTCGACGATGCCGGTGAGCTGGGTGGTGACGAACCGCGCCGTGTCCTCGGGAAGCGCCGAGCTCAGCTCCGTGATCTGGTTCTGCAGAGTGACCGGATCGGCCACGAGCCCATAGATCGATACGGCTGCGATCCCCGCCGGGAAGATGGCGAGGAGGGCGTAGTAGGAGAGCCCGGCGGCAACCATGACCGTGCCGTGCTGCTTGATGCGGTTCAGGACGGAGTCGAGCAGGGCCTTTGCCGCACCGGCTCCGGTTGCCACCGCCCGGGGCAGGCCGAGGCGAGCCGTCAGCGAACCCGGGCTGCCCGCACGCGCGTGGAGATCGTCCCCGGCCTCGTCTGGTGTCGGGCTCGTAGCGGACTCGGGATCGGGCGTCCGCCGGGTCGCCACCGCAACGGCGACGACCACGGCGAGGGCACCGAGGAAGACGTCGAGCGAGCGTCTCACGTCCCCAGAAGCGGCGACGGGATCGCAAACAGCGCATCGGCATGCGCCGTCGCCGCCGGCACCAGACCGAAGGCTTGCGGGAGGATCTGCTCGCAGTAGAACCGAGCCGTGGCCACCTTCGCCGCCATGTAGTCCCCGTCGCCGTTCCCGCCATGTCCGAGCGCGGCCAGCGCCTGGCGCGCCATGTAGTAGCCGCCGGCGACGGTGCCGAAGAGCCGGAGATAGGGAGTCGCCGCGGAGAGCGAATCGTTCACGTCGTCGCGGGCGAGGAGCCAGTCGGTGGCATGACAGAGCAACTCGACACCTTCGGCAAGCGTGGTGCGGGTGTTCGCCAGCTCGTCGCCGGCGGCCGCCAGCTCCGCGTCCAAAGCCATCATCTCGTTGAGGTAGTCGTGGACGACCGCCCCCTGGTCGACCGGCAGTTTGCGCAACACGAGGTCGATGGCCTGGATGCCGTTCGTGCCCTCGTAGATCGGGGCGATGCGAGAGTCTCGCCAGTGCTGGGCTGCGCCGGTCTCCTCCACGTACCCCATGCCGCCGTGGATCTGCACGCCGACCGACGTCAGCTCGACCCCGAGGTCCGTCGCCCAGGCCTTCGACACCGGGGTGAGCAGGCCGGCGCGCCCCATGTAGCGAGCTCGCGTTGCCTCGTCCGGATGGTGCTCGCCGATGTCGATCGCCCGGGCGTTGTCGTAGAGCAGGCCCCGCATCGCTTCGATGTATGCCCGCATGGTGAGCAGCATCCGCCGCACATCCGGATGCTCGATGATCATCGACGTCTCCGTCTTCGGCGCTCCGATCGCTCGTCCCTGCTTGCGCTCACGAGCGAAGCTCAGCGCCTGCTGGTAGGAGCGTTCCGCGATCGCCAGGCCTTCCAGCCCGACGTTGAGCCGTGCGTCGTTCATCATCGTGAACATGTACCGCATGCCTTGGTGGACCTCGCCGACGAGGTACCCGATCGCGCCCTCGTTCTCGCCGAAGGACATGACACATGTGGGGCTGCCGTGGATCCCGATCTTGTGCTCGATCGAAACGCACGACACATCGTTGCGAGCGCCGAGGCTCCCGTCGGGCTCCACGAGGTACTTGGGGACGATGAAGAGGCTGATGCCCTTCGTGCCGGGCGGCGCCTCCGGGGCGCGGGCCAGCACGAGATGCACGATGTTGTCCGTCATGTCGTGCTCGCCCCAGGTGATGAAGATCTTCGTGCCGAAGATCTTCCAGGTGCCGTCGTCCTGCGGTTCGGCTCTGGTGCGCAACGCTCCGACGTCGGAGCCGGCCTCGGGTTCGGTGAGCACCATGGTGCCGGACCACTCGCCGGAGATGAGCTTCTCGAGGTAGGTCGCCTGCAGCTCGGCGGAGCCGTGGTGCTGCAGGGCGAGGATCGAGCTCATGGTCAGCATCGGGCAGAGAGAGAAGGCCATGTTCGCCGCGGCGAGCATCTCTTGGACGGCGATGGCAACGGTGCTGGGGAAGCCGTGTCCGCCGTAGGCCGGTTCGCCCTTCATGGCTGCCCAGCCGGCGGCGACGTACTGCTGGTAGGCCTTCGTGAACTCGGCCGGCGCAGTCACCGAGCCGTCGTCGTTGCGTATCGACCCCACCGCGTCGCCAATGCGATTTGTGGGTGCGACTACCTCGTTCATGAACCGGCCGGCCTCGTCGATGAGCCCGGCGACGAGATCCGGCTCCGCATGGCTGAAGGCGGGTAGGTCGGCAAGGGAGGCGAGGTCGGCGATGTGATCGAGGGCGAACTTGATGTCACGGATGGGTGCTCGATACTCGCTCATGGCCCAGAGGATAGGGGTGTCCATTCGGCGACGAATAGGGCCGAGCGGATCCCGCGCGCCGCCGATTCACGTCGAGGCAGACGGCAGTTCCTGCACCGGCCGACAGGAGGGGCTCGACGTGACCCCGACGGGTCCAAGGTCCCTAGCGGACCGCAGTTCCCCTTGGAACGATTGAGGGGGCAAGGGGGGAGCGGAGCGGGTCGTGAGAAGACCGGTACTCGTCGGTATCGCAGCCATGGTGCTGGTGTGGACATTGCCGCCGGCCGGCTCCACGGCAGCCGTGATCCAACCCGGTGGCACCTTCTACGACGACGATCAAAACACTCACGAGCGGTCGATCGAGGCCATTGCTGCACTGGGGATCACGCATGGCTGTAATCCGCCCCTGAACGATCGGTTCTGTCCCTTCCGGGCGGTGACCCGCGGGGAGATGGCGGCGTTTTTGGTGCGGGCGCTGGGGCTCGACGACGACGGCGGCGGGGACCTGTTCGTCGATGACGATCTCTCGGTCTTCCGTCACGACATCGACAAGCTGGCGGCTGCGGGGATCACGTATGGCTGTAATCCGCCCTTGAACGATCGGTTCTGTCCCTTCCGGGCGGTGACCCGCGCCGAGACGGCAACGTTCCTGGCGCGGGCACTGGGGTTGGCGACGCCTCCCGTGCCGTCGCGCACGACGACGTGGTCGAACTCGAATCCGGTGCAGGCCCTGGCGTTCGACGCCGCGGGCGATCTGTGGGCCGTCGGCCCCGGTGGTGCGGTTCGTTGGGATGTCGCTCGTGGCACCGCCGAGCATTTCACGGTTGATGACGGTCTCGCTGCCAATGCGGTCAACGACGTGGCGGTGGCGCTCGACGGGTCTGTCTGGTTCGCCACGTCCTCCGGTGTGTCCCGATTCGACGGGGTTCGCTGGACGAAGTGGAGGTGGCCAGGTCTGGAGGCATCCCTCGAGGGGCTGCCGACGCACGCCCACGTCGGCTCGATCGCAGTGGCGCCGAACGGGGACGTGTGGGCCGGGTTCTCATGGTTGTCGTCGGTCGCACGGTTCGACGGTGTGCGATGGAAGATCTTCACACAAGAGGATGGGCTCGGCTCCGGCCCGGTGATGGACATCGCCGTGAGGCCCGATGGTGTCGTGTACGTCACGACGGAGAGCGGTTGCTGCGAGGTCGAAACGCACGGTGGTCTCTCCGTCTTCGACGGCAGCGAGTGGCGCGTGTACGAAGTTCCCTTCGAGGTGCCCGGCGACCTCTACTCCATCGCCTTTGCCACCGACGGCTCGGCCTGGTTCGGGGGATGTGACGCGGTGTACCGCTTCGATGGGACGGAGTTCGCAACCTACGAGGTCGACGCACAGCCGTGCTTCGGAGTCGGCATCACGGTCGCCGCGAACGGCGATGTCCTCGTGGCGACACCGAGCGACGGTCTCGGTCGCTTCGACGGGTCCGAGTGGACGTTGCAGCTGCCGCCGCGGGGCTGGCTCGCGGGGACGTCGGTGGTCGAACGGAACGGAGTTGTCTGGGTGGGCGGGTGGTACGACCTGTGGAAGGTCGAGGGCGGCACATGGGCTCGGTACGTCCGGGACAACCAGCCACCGCTGCGTCTGGAAGACGCGGCGAGAGATAGGAACGGCGTGCTCTGGGTGGCGGCCGGAGATGCCGCCTACTCGTTCGACGGCATCGACTGGGTGCGCCACGAGCAACTCGCGGGTTTTGACGTGAGCCGCCTGACCGTAGCGGAGGCGGCGCCGAATGGAGATCTCTGGCTGGGTCCGTTCCGGTACGACGGCACGACGTGGACCAACCACACCGAGGGCGTGCACTTCGACGTCGGTGCCCCATCCACCGTCATCGACATCGCGTTCGGGCCGGACGGCAGCGTCTGGTTCGCGGGCGAGTATGGCGTGGTGTCCTACGTCGACGGAACGTTCCGGGCGGAAGGCGGCGTTCCAGTGGGCGAGACCCTTGGCTCGATCGCGGCCGGTTTCGGTGGAGAGGGCTGGGCGGTGGCCGGCGGCTGCATCTACCGGCTCGGCGACGATCGATGGGAGCGCGTCGAGGACCTTGACGGCCATCCTGTCACGGGTGCCACCGCTGCGGCCAACGGCTCGGACGGAAACGTGTGGTTTGCCCTCGATGACGCCGTCGCCATGACGGACGGTTCGTCGTGGACCATCCTGCAGGGCGAGCAAGCGGCGCCCGTATACGGGTCGTGGTCGATCGCCGTGGATGACGAAGGCAGGCTCTGGGCGACCGGCCACGGCGGCATCCACGTGTACGACGGGATCGGTTGGACGGTCATCAACACGGCCGATGGGCTGCCGTCCGACGGCGTGTGGCGCATCAGCGTCGATGCCGATGGAACCCTGTCGATCACGTCGGGCTCGGCGGTCACGCGCTACCAGCGTTGACCGAGATGCCGCCTGTCGACGGCGACGAGACGCGAATGCGGCCGGCGCCGGGGACCGCCGGGCTCAGCCGGACCGGGTGCGGGACGGTCCCGGGAAGAATGCATTGGTGCGGGCGACGTACTCGGCGTACTTCGGCCGTGTCTTCTCCATCGACTTCTCCAGCAGCGTCACGCCGGAGACCCGCATCAGGAGCCAGCTCATCACGAGGGGGCCGGGGAGTGCCCACCACCCGCCGGCGGCGAGGCCAATGAGGAAGAAGCCCCACCACTGGGCGAAATCACCGAAGTAGTTCGGGTGGCGCGTGTAGCGCCAGAAGCCTCGGTCCATCACGAGACCGGCGTTGGCGGGGTCGGACTTGAAGCGGGCGAGCTGGAGATCGCCGCCCGCCTCGAAGGCGAACCCGATCACCCACACCGCGACGCCGAGCCAATCGAGCACCCCGAGGTCCGGGCTGCCGTCGACGGCGGCCAGCAAAGGCAGTGAGACGATCCACGCGAGCAGACCTTGGAGAACGAACACCCTCCAGAGGCTGGAAATCGGGAAGTTGGGCCCCGCCTTCCGGCGCATCGCCTGGTAGCGCCGGTCCTCGCCCTCGCCCCAGTTGCGCCACGTGATGTAGCCGGAGAGGCGCAGCGCCCAGACCGCCACGAGCACGAGGATCAGGGTCCGGCGCGTGCCCTCGGGCGCCGGGGTCGCCAGCGAGTAGGCGACGGCAGCGGCGAGGAAGAGCAGCGACCAGACCGAATCCACGATGCTGGCATTCTTCAGCGGAAGGTGGATCATCCACGTCACTACCGCGATGGCGAGGATGATCGCCAGGCCCCACAGCCACGTACTGATGTCGAACATGCCGCCTCCCAGCCGATGTCTCGTCCACCCTACGGAACACTGCGCCCGGTCGGATGGACCCGGGCTGGAGCCGCCCGGAAGCGTGCATCCAAGACCCGGGTACCCTCTCCCCGAAGGTCAGGGAGGTCCACCGTGGCGACCATCGTCTTCTTCCATGCGCACCCCGACGACGAGGCGATCTCGACCGGGGGCACGATGGCGCGCGCCGCGGCAGAGGGCCATCGTGTCGTCCTCGCCGTAGCCACCAACGGCGAGGAAGGCGAGGTCGCCGAGGACTTCTTGGATGATGGTGAGGATCTCGCCGAGCGGCGGCGCGAGGAGACGTGCGCCGCCGCCGAGATCCTGGGCGCTGCCCGCGTCGAGTTCCTCGGCTACCGCGACTCGGGGATGATGGACACCGAGGCGAACGGGCATCCCGAGTGCTTCTGGAGGGCCGACGTCGAGGAGGCCGCCGCCCGGCTCGCCGCGGTGCTGGCCGAAGAGGGAGCGGACGTGCTCACCGTCTACGACGCCAACGGCGGCTACGGGCACCCCGACCACATCCAGGTGCACCGTGTCGGCCATCGCGCCGCGGAGCTGGCCGGGACGCCGCGAGTCTTCGAGGCGACCCTCAATCGTGACCGGATCGCCGAGATGGCGCAGCAGGCCGAGGCGGAAGGGGTGGAGACGCCGGCCCGGGAGCGCGCCGAGCGGGGCATCACCGTCGGGGTACCGGATGCCGAGATCACGACGGTCGTCGAGATCGAGGAGTACGTCGACCGCAAACGTGACGCGATGCGCGCCCACGAGAGCCAGATCCCCGAGGACTCGTGGTTCATGACCCTGCCTCCGGAGCTGTTCGCAACGGTGTTCGGCAGGGAGTGGTTCGTGCGGACGACACCGCCGTTCACCGGCGCCATCCCCGCCGATCGTGAGGTGTGGCTGCTCGACGGCTGACGCGGGGTCGCGGCGTGCTGTCGGTCCCACGACGTCAAGCTGCGCCGAACTGCTCCAGGCGTTCGACGAACCGGGTGAGGAAGCGGCTGGCCGAGGCACCATCGATGATGCGGTGGTCGAAAGAGAGCGATACCGGAATCACGGGGGCGATGGCGATGGCCTTGTCGCGTACCACCACGTCGTCCTTGGCCCGGCCGATCGACAGGATCGCCGTGGTGCCGTGGGGGATGATCGGCGTGCCGTAGCCGCCGCCGACGGCTCCGACGTTGGACACGGTGAAGGTGTTGCCACTCAGCTGCTCGGGAGTCAGAGTGCGATCCATCGCCGCGGCGGCCAGGCGCTCGATCTCGGCCGCGAGCCCGGCCCGGCTCAGCGCACCAGCCTTCTTCACGACTGGGACGACGAGTCCGGCCGGCGTGTCGATGGCGACCCCCATCTCCACCGTCGCCGATCGAACGAGGTCGCTGCCGTCGAAGCGGGCGTTGAAGTCGGGGAACTCGGCGAGCACGGGCAGCAGCGCCTCTATGACGTACGCCTCGATCGGGCCGCCACCCTGGGTGCGGGCCGCCAAGAGGTTGGTGCCGTCTGCCGGGCCCCACACGGTCACGTGCGGGATCTCGGTCCACGACCGCGTCATGTTGCGGGCGATGGCCCGTCGGGTGGCGGACAAGCCGACGGCCTCACCTGTGGGGGCCGGGGATGGTGCTGCGGGGGGCGCCGGCGCTGCGGCCGCCGGAGGCGCAGAGGCGGCACCGGCGTCTGCGGCGGCTTCGACGTCCGCGCGGGTGATCTGTCCGTTCGGTCCGGTGCCGGCGACGGCGGTGAGGTCGACCCCGAGGCGCTTGGCGAGCTTGCGGACGAGCGGGACCGCCCTGACCGTGCCCGGTGCCGGTGCGGCAGCGCCGGCGGGCGCCGCCGTGTCTACCGAGACGTCGGCACCGGCCTCCGCATCCCCTGCCGTTGATGGTGCGGCGCCGGCCCAGGTCTCACCCGGTGCGCCGATCACGGCGAGTAGTTCGCCCACGTTCATGATCGTGCCGCCGTCGAAGACGATGTTGAGCGACGGGTCTATGTCGATGCCGTCGTCCTGGATGTCCATGTAGGTGAAGCCCACGGTCAGCCAGTTCATGGAGTCATCGATGTCGACGGCGTCCCCGTCGGCGTTGGCGATCTCCGTCTCGGTGCCTTCCGCGGAGAAGGCCGTGGCCATGGCGCCCGCCTGGACGGTCTTCACGAACGAGTCGTTGGCCACGATGTCGTTCACCATGTCGGCGTCGAACCCGTCGCCGTCCGCAAAGGCCATCGCCGTGGCGTCGCCCACGACGC